>NZ_JASCPN010000011.1:0-105976 GCF_029960155.1 Pseudomonas sp. PS01300
GGGCCTCGCCGCTGCAGACGATGCGGGTGAGGCTGGTGCAGCTCGGCACACCGGCATCCAGCAGGAAGGCCTGCAGCATCGACGGTACGAAGTGCAGGGTGCTGACCTGGTGCTGGTTGATCAGCGCTACCAGCCTGGCCGGGTCGCGGTGGTCGCCAGGAGCAGCGACCACAAGGCGCGCACCGGTCATCAGCGGCCAGAAGAACTCCCACACCGACACGTCGAAGCTGAACGGGGTCTTCTGCAGTACCGTGTCGCTGGCGTCCAGGGCGTAGGCCTGCTGCATCCAGCACAGGCGGTTGGTGAGTGCGCTGTGGCGGTTGCCGGCGCCCTTGGGATTGCCGGTGGAGCCAGAGGTGTAGATGACGTAGGCCAGGTTCTCCGGGTGCAGGGCAATGTCCGGGTTGCTCTGGGTGTGCTCGCTCAGGTCCAGCGTGTCCAGGGCCAGCAGCGGTACGCCTTCGGGCACCGGCAGCTGTGCCAGCAGGTGCTGCTGGGTCAGCAGCAGAGCGATGCCGCTGTCGTCGAACAGGTAACCCAGGCGCTCGCGCGGGTATTCCGGGTCCAGCGGCACGTAGGCGCCACCGGCCTTGAGGGTCGCCAGCAGGGCGACGACCATCTCGATGCTGCGTTCCATGGCGATGCCGACCAGCACGTCGGGGCCGACACCGCGTGCAATCAGCGCATGGGCGAGCTGGTTGGCACGGCTGTTGAGTTCGGCATAGCTCAGGTGCTGCCCGCCGAACACCAGGGCCGGGGAGCCGGGGTTCCGCTCGACCTGGTCTTCGATCAGCTGGTGCACGCAGCGTTCGAGCGGGTATTCGGTGCTGGTGGCGTTCCACGCCTGGACGACCTGCTGGCGTTCGATCGGCGCGAGCATCTCCAGCTCGCCCAGGTGCTGGCGGGGGTTGTCGCGCATGCGTTCGAGCAGGTTGAGCAGGTGCTCGCCGATGGCCTGCACGCCCGCGTCGCTGAAATGCTGTCGCGAATAGCTGGCATGCAGCACCAGCGAGTCGCCAACACTGATGGCCAGGGTCAGCGGGTAGTTGGTCTGTTCGTGATAGTCGACTGCACCGAATGTCAGCCCGGCGGGCGCCTCCTGTTCCAGGGCTTCGGCCACCGGGTAGTTCTCGAACACCAGGATGTTGTCGAACAGTGCCTCGCCCTGTTGACCGGACCAGCGCTGGATATCGCTCAGCGCGGTGTGTTCGTGCTCACGCAGGCCAAGGTTGATTTCCTGCACCTGCTGCAGCCAGCTGGCCACGCTGACGTCGGGGCGCGGGCTGGCGATGACCGGCAGGGTATTGATGAACAGGCCGATCTGCTGTTCCACGCCCGCGATATCAGCCGGGCGCCCGGCCACGGTGGCCCCGAAACATACGCAGCGCTGGCCGCTGTACTGTTGCAGCACTACCAGCCAAGCGGCTTGCACGAGGGTGTTGAGGGTGACTTTCTGCTGGCGTGCGAAGTCGTTGAGGCGTTGAGTGCGTGGCGCATCCAGGCTCAGGTAGCAGGCGCCATGGCCCTGCGCCGGCGTGCTGTTGACGACCGAATGCGCGAGCCGGGTGGGCTCCTCCAGGTCGGCCAGTTGAGTGTGCCAGTAGGCCTGGTCAAGTACGGCGTCCTGACGGCCGAGCCAGTCGATGTAGTCGCGGTAGCGGCCTGGCGGGGTAGCGAGGGCCTGGCCGCTGTAGCGGCGCAACACTTCGCCGAGCAACTGCGAGGTGCTCCAGCCATCCATCAGGATGTGGTGGCTGGTATGGATCAGGTGATAGTGCCCAGGTGCGGTGCACACCAGCACAAGCCTGAACAGCGCAGCCTTGTCCAGCGCCAGGTCCTGTTGCAGCTGCTCGGCGGCCAGTGCGTCGAGCGCGCCCGGCAGGTCAGCGCGTTGCTGCCAGTCGAGCAGGCTGAACGGCACGCGCATCTGCCTGTACACCGCCTGCAGTGGCTGCGCCATTTCGCCTTGCCAGAGGAACACCGTGCGCAGGCTGTCGTGTCGGTCGACGGCGGCCTGCCAGGCTTCGGCGAATGCCTGGGGGTCCAGGCCGCTGATGTCCAGGCGCATCTGGTTGATGTAGCTGCGACCGTCCAGGTCGTGGGCTTCCTGCTCGTAGAGGGTATGGAACAGCATGCCTTGCTGCAGCGGCGACAGCGGATAGAGGTCGTCAATCAATGCCAGGTCGATCGGCAGGGCATCCAGTTGCGCTTGGTCGAGCCCGGCCAGCGGGAAGTCCGACGGGGTAGCGCCCTGATTCAGGCTGTCACAGCAGTGGTCGATCAGTGCACCGAGCTCTGCGACATAGTCCTCTGCCAGACGCTCTATCACCTGCGGGGCGAAGCGGTTCTGGTCATAGGTCCAGCTCAGGCTCAACTCGCCGGCGTACACCTGGCCATTGATGCTCAGCCAGTTGCTCAGCGGGGCATCGGCGTGTTTCTCGGCACCGGCCGCTTCGCTGGCCGGTATCAGCAGCGGTTGCTGGGTGTCATCGAAGCTGGTGTCGAACTGGCCGAGGTAGTTGAAGGTGATACGTGCATCTGGCAGCGCCTGCAACACGTCGCGCACGGCTTGCTCGCCCAGGTAGCGCAGGGCACCGAAACCGATGCCTTTGTCGGGTATGCCACGCAGTTGCTCCTTGACCTGCTTGATGGTGGCCTGCAGGTCATGTCCCGCCGACAGCCGGAGCGGGAAGGCACTGGTGAACCACCCCACGGTACGGGTGAGGTCCAGCCCTTCACTCAGCTCTTCGCGGCCATGCCCTTCGAGCTGGATGAGGTTGTCGGCCTGTCCGGTCCAGCGTGCGAGTACTCGGGCCAGCGCGCTGAGCAGCAGGTCGTTGACCTGGGTGCGGTAGGCCGCAGGCGCCTGTTGCAGCAGGCGACGCGTGCGTTCGCTGTCCAGGTGCGAATCGAGCAGCGCGACCTGTGCCGGTGCGCCCATGGCGCTCCGGGCATCGGGCAGGTCGGCTGCGATGGCCTGGTGCTGGTCCAGCCAGTAGTCCAGCTCGCCGATGGCCTGGCCCCTGGCATGCTCGCGCAGCGCCTGGGCGAAGGCCTGCAGCGAACTGGTACGGGCCGGCAATTGGGGGGGCTGGCCAGCCAGGCACTGCTGGTAGGCGCTTTGCAGGTCATCAAACAGGATGCGCCAGGAAACCCCGTCGATCACCAGGTGGTGGGCTACCAGTAACAGGCGTTGACGCCCATCGGCCAGGCTCACCAGCAGCGCGCGCAGCAACGGGCCGTGTTCGAGGTCCAGGCTGCGCTGGGCGCGTTCGCACAACTGCTCCAGTTCGCGATCATCGCACGCCACCGCTTGCAGCAGGGCGTTGTGGGCGTCGGCAGGCGCGCGGTAGACGCTGTTCCAGCCCTGTGCCTGCTGGGTGAAACTCAGGCGCAATGCGTCGTGGTGGTTGATCAGGGTGTTCACTGCCTGTTCCAGCACAGCGGCATCGAGTGGCTGCCCGGCCGGCTTGAGCAGGACCGACTGGTTCCAGTGATGACGTGATGGCACCGGCGTATCGAAGAATGCCTGCTGAATCGGCAGCAGCGCGACCGTGCCGCTGGCCGGCCCCTGGTCGATGTGTGCAACCGGGTCGTCGAACTGTGCGACCTGGGCCAGCCCCTGCACGGTCTGGTGCTGGAACAGCTGTTTGGGAGTAAAGCGAATGCCAGCCTGACGGGCGCGGCTGACCACCTGGATGGAGACGATCGAGTCGCCACCCAGTTCGAAGAAGTTGTCGTTCAAGCCGATGTTCGGCTGCTTGAGCACCTCCTGCCAGAGCATCGCGATCTGGCGTTCCATGGCGCTTTGCGGGGCCGCGTACCGGTAGCCGGTGGGCGCGGTGTCGGGCATAGGCAAGGCCTTGCGGTCGAGCTTGCCGTTGCGTGTCAGGGGCAGGCCGTCGAGCAGCAGCAAGTGGGCCGGTACCATGTAGGCCGGCAGTTGCTGTTTGAGCCCGGCGATCAGGGCCTGGCGCAACTGGTCCTGCGCCTGAGCATCGGGCAACGGCCGGGTGGCCACCACATAGGCCACCAGGCGCTGGCTGCCCAGGTAGTCCGGGGCCAGTACCACGGCTTCGGCCACCTGGGGCTGTTGCAGCAGGCGTGCCTCGATCTCGCCCAGTTCGATGCGCAGGCCGTGCAGCTTGATCTGGTGGTCGATGCGGCCGACATAGTCGATCACGCCGTCGTCGCGATAGCGGGTCAGGTCGCCACTGCGGTACAGGCGCTCGCCGTGTCCGGCGAAGGGGTCTGGCACGAAGCGTTCGGCGGTCAGCCCGGGCCGGGCGTGGTAGCCGCGGGCCAGGGCCACGCCACCGATCAGCAGCTCGCCACTGACGCCGATGGCGCAGGGGTTCAGCTCGTGGTCGAGCACGTGGGTGCGCAGGTTGCTGATTGGCTGGCCGATGGGCACGATGGCGCCGTCGGGCGTGGCCGGCACGCTGTAGCAGCACGTGTCGATGGTGGCTTCGCTGGGCCCGTAGAGGTTGTAGATACGTGCGTCGCTGACGCTGCGCAGTTGCTGCACCAACGCCGGGCTCAGCGCTTCGCCGCCCAGCAGGATTGCCCGCAGGCTGGCCAGTGATGTGCGCTCGGCCTGACCCATCAGGGCTTGCAGCAGCGAGGGCGCGGCTTGCAGCACGGTGATGCGCTGGGCCTGCACTTCGGGCCACAGCAGCGACATGTCGTCGTTCAGTTCAGGGCCAGCCAGCACCAGTTGCGCGCCGTTGAGCAACGGCAGCCAGAACTCCCAGACCGAGGCATCGAAGCTGAACGCGGTTTTTTGCAGCACCCGGTCCTGGGCCTGCAATTGCAGGGTCTGCTGCATCCACAGCATGTGGTTGGTGAGTGCGCCATGACGAACCTGCACGCCCTTGGGGCGACCGGTGGAGCCGGAGGTGTAGATGATGTAGGCCAGGTTGTCCGCGTCGACCACTGGCGTCGGGTTGCTGTCGGCATACCCCTGCAGTTCGTTGTCGGCCTGCTCCAGCAGTATGACCGGCAGGGCCTCGGGCAGCAGCAGGCCAGGGTGCACCGATGCCTGGGTCAACAGCAGTGCAATGTCGCTGTGCTCGATCATGTAGGCCAGGCGATCCTGCGGGTAGCCGGTGTCCAGCGGCACATAGGCGCCCCCGGCCTTGAGCACGCCCAGCAGCCCGATCACCATCTCCAGGCTGCGCTCGCACGCAATGCCCACGCCGACCTCTGCACCTACGCCCAGTTCCAGGAGCTTGTGCGCCAGGCGGTTGGCGCGCTGGTTGAGTTGACGATAGGTGAGAGCGGCACTGCCCAGGCGTACGGCGACGGCATCCGGGGTGGCGTGCGCCTGACGTTCGAACAGGGTCTGCAGGTTGGCATGCGCGCCGAAGTCCGTGGCTGTGGCGTTCCAGGTGTGGAGGGCCATCTGCTGTTCGGCACGCTCGAGCATTGGCAGCTCGCCCAGGCGCAGTTGAGGCGTTTCGACAAGCCCCTGAAGCAGGTGCTGCCAGTGGCCGGCCAGACGCTTGATGGTCTGTGGCAGGAACAGTGCGGTGCTGTAGCTGAACGTGGCGTCGATCTGCTGCTGGCTGTAGTCGATCTCCAGCGACAGGTCGAACTTGGCCTGCTGCTGCTCGACACCGAGAAATTCCACCTCCAGGCCATCCAGGCGTAGTTGTGCTGCGTCCTGGTTGGCCACGCGCCAGTTGAACAGCGTCTGGAACAGCGGGTTGGCCTGGGTGCTGCGTTGCAGTTGCAGGTCTTCCAGAATCAGCTCGATGGGGTAGTCGGCGTGCTCCAGTGCGGCCAGCGACTGTTCGCGCAGGCGTTGAAGAAATTCGGCGACGGGTTGCGCGCCGTCGAGTCGGGCACGGTACACCTGGCTGCTGACGAAGAAGCCGACCAGCGCCTGTGTCTGGCCCTGGCTGCGGGTTGCATTGGGCACGCCGACGGTGAAGTCGTGCTGGCCGGTATAGCGACCCAGCAGCAGTTGCCAGGCACCCAGCAGCACGATGAAGGGGGTCAGCCCCTGTTGCTGGCAGAACCGCTGCAGGGCGCTGCCCAGCGAGGCCGGCAGGGTTAGGCAATGGTTGCCGACGAGGTGTAGCTGGTCTGGTGCATGCGGCCTGTCGAAGGGCAGGTCCAGGCTCGGCAGCTCGCCGTCGAGCACTTGCTTCCAATGGGCGGTCGCGCGTTTGTGGGCGGCGCTGAGCGGGTACTGCTGGCGCTGCCAGTGCGCATAGTCGGCGTATTGGATCGACGGCCGCTGCAGGCCACCGGGCAGGCCTGCCTGCGCTTGCGCAAAGGCTTGGGCCAGGTCCTGCAGCAGGATCGCATTGGACCAGGCATCGGACACGATGTGGTGCATGTTCAGTAGCAGCACGTGCTCGCTGGCACCGGTACGCAACAGCGTGCCGCGAATCAGAGGTGCCTGGCTCAGGTCGAACGGTTGGGCCAGGTCGGCGTCATGGTGCCGGCGTATGGCTGCGTCGCGCTCGGTGGCGGGCAGTTCGCCCAGGTTGTGCCGTGCAAGTATCAGTCGCGCCTGGCGGTCGACCTGCTGCTGCGCCAGGTTGTCGATTTCGACGAAGCGGGTGCGCAGGATATCGTGCTTGTCGATCACTGCATTCAACGCCTGCTCCAGCGCGTCGGCGTTCAGCGGACCGTTCAGGCGCAGTGCGCGCGGCAGGTTGTAGGCACAGCTCTGCGGGTCGAACTGCTGCAGGAACCAGAGGCGCTGCTGAGCGAAGGACAAGGCGCCATGCGTGGGTGCGCAACCGGCCTTGATCACGTGTTCGGAGCCGGCTTCGTCGGCCAGCAGCAGGGCCAGCAGGTCGTCGTCGGAGGGGTGATTCATCTGGTTCATGTCGATCTCGTCGCCGTCGGCAGAAATTGAGCGTTGTCAGGAAGACGAAGGGCGACGAATGCGATTTAGTTGCAAAGGCGGGCAGCGGCGAGCGGCGGTGCGCTCGCCGGTTCAAGGCGTTCAGGCGAAGACTTTTTCGCTGACCACACGACCGCCGTGCATGCGCACCAGTTGGTCGGCCACGTCGAAATAGCGGTCGTCGTGGGAGATCACGATGATGGTCTTGCCCAGGCGTTTGAGATCGGGCAGCAGCTCGGTGTAGAAGATCCGGCGGAAGGTCGGATCCTGGTCGGCGGCCCATTCGTCGAACACCAGCACCGGGCGCCCGTCGAGCCATGCATTGACCAGGGCCAGGCGCTTGCGCTGGCCGGTGGACAGGTCGGTGGTGGTGAAGGCGCCGTCGCGCACGCTGACCTTGTGCGCGATCTCCAGGCGTTCCAGGTACTGCGCGGCATCGTCGGGCAAGGCGCCTTCGCGCTGCACCAGTTCGTCGAACAGGAAGTAGTCGGCAAAGATGGTGGTGAACAGCTGGCGGTAATCGTCCAGGCCAGGCGCATCAACAGCCTTGCCGTTGAGCAGCACCATGCCCTGTTGCGGCGTGTACAGGCCCAGCAGCAGCTTGATCAGGGTGGTCTTGCCGCAGCCGTTCTCGCCGACGATGAACAGGATCTCGCCGGGCTCGATGTTCAGGTTGACCGGCCCCAGGCGGAAGGGCGCGGCGCCGGGTGCCGCCGGGAAGCTGTATTGAACGTCGCGCATTTCCAGGCCCTCGAAGGCGTCTGCGGGCTTTTCTGCAGCGCTGAGCAGCAGGTGTGGCTCGGGCGAGGAGAAGCGCTCGGCCAGGTCGGCGATGCGGCGGAAGGCGATTTGCGCCCGGCTGATGATCGGGATGTTGCCGATCAGGTTCTCCAGTGGGCCTTTCATGTACAGCAGTACCAGCACGAAGCCGCTCAGCGCGGTGGGGTTGCTGGCCGGCCAGAACGCCTGCAGGGCCAGGGCCAGGCCGATGACCACGAAGAACAGCATCGAACCCAGGCTCTTGGCGATCACGAAGATGTTGATGGCGCGTACATGGGTATCGCAGATGAAGTCGGCGGTGCCCTGGATGTTGCGGGTGAACATGGCGTGGCGGCGTGGGCGGTGGATGCGGAGTTCCTTGGCGCCCTCGGCGATTGCCTGGTAGTGCTTCTGCAGGTTGTCCTCGGCGTCGCGCGCGGCATGGAAACCCTTGACGCCGCGGCGCTGGGCAAAGAACTGCACCGCCGAACCGATGCCGATGGCGATCAGGGTCATCAGGCAGATCGGCCAGGACAGCATCGCCAGGTAGCCCAGGCAGCCGATCACCACGGTCAGCGAGATGGCCAGTGGCGCGAACGAAAAGGCGAAATCGCTGATGGTGTCGACGTCGTGGGTCAGCACCGGGATCAGGCGGTGGGTACGGTAGCGCTCGATCTGCTCGATCGGTGCGGCGAGCACCTTGGCGCCCAGGTCCTTGCGCAGCTTGGCGATGATTTTCTGGCCGACGTAGTTGCTGCCGATATCGGCCACGATGGTGCTGAGCAGGGCCAGAACGCATAGCCCGGTAAACGCCAGGACCACGCCCTTGCCCATGCCGCCGGCATCGTGCAGGCCCTGGTTGACGGTGGCCAGCAGGGCGGTGACGCTCAGGCCTCCGACGATACCCAGCGCGATCGAGGCGATCACGATGGCGCGGTAAGGCCTGAGCAGGCTGAAGAGTTCGCGAATGGCGCTACGCGGTGCTGCGGTCATGAAACTACCTCGGTCGCGACGTGGCTACGTGCTAAGGGCGAGTGGACCCGCGCACGGCGGGCTGTCTGAAACTGGACGAGTGGATGCGCGGGGGATTTAGTGAGGGCGCCGGCGCGGCACCGGCGCCCTGGCCGGTCGGCTACAGGTCGCGCATCACACGAAAGCCCAGCCAGTCGCCGGCGTTGTCCGAACAGCGGTCGTTGCGGTTGCCTGAGCGCGAGAAGATCGGCGCTTCGGTCCAGTCGTTGCCGCGGATGTGCCGGTAGTCGCAGGTGGGGTCGCTCGGCTTGGAGTCAATCCAGGCGCTGCCATCGGTGGGTGCGCCGACGTAATCGTCATGCACGCTGTCGGCGACCCATTCGTAGACGTTGCCGTGCATGTCGTACATGCCGAAGGCGTTGGGGGGGAAGCTGCCCACCGGGGCGGTGAAGCTGAAGCCGTCTTCAGGCCCGTAGGTGTTGGCATGCCTGGCGATGCTGTATTCCTTGCCTTCGTCGAAGGGGAACGGGAAGGGGCCGGTGCTGCCGGCACGTGCGGCGTACTCGCGTACCGACTCGCTGAGCATGCGGTAGGGCTTGCCGGTCTTGTTCGACAGCCAGTCGATGTAGCGCTGCGCTTCGTGCCAGGTCATGCAGACGGCGGGGTGACGCGCGGTGGTCGGGTAGCTGGGGTTGCCGGCGCTGCATTTGCGGCCGGGGCGGTCATCGGCGTCGGGCATCTTGTAGCCGGTGTCGCGCAGAAATGCCTGCCACTGGCCGATGGTCACGGTGAAGCGGCTGACGGCAAATGGCTTGCTGAAGGTCACCTGGTGCAGCGGGCCTTCGTCGGGCTGGCGGCCGACTTCGTCATCAGGGGTGCCCATGGTAAAGCTGCCGCTGGGCAGCACGACCATTTCAGGGCAGTCCTTGCAGTCCTGGAACACCTCGCCCGGGGGCGGTACGGCGGCGTGTGCGGCGGGCATCAGGCAGGCGAGCAGGGCACCAAGGGCCAGTGCGTTGCGCCAGGGGGTCGGGATCATCTGGGGTCTCCATGAGGGGCGGATCGCTGCACGCAGGCAGGGACGGTACGCGGTGTGCTCCCCAGGAAGAACGAGCGCAGGGCCGATTAATTTATCCGGCACCGGGTGTGGCGCCGACACTAAATTTAACCTTCAAGCCTACGTCCTAGCTTGGATAAAGCCTGCTTCCAGGCTGATACAGGTAGGGCAATGACGATATCTCGACGAGGATTTGTCGCAGGCCTGGCACTGACCGGTGCTGCGGTGCCTGCTGCGTTGTACGCGCACAAGGAACTGACGCGACCCGAGCATCCGGTTACCCCAGGGGAAGCCAGGGTCGAGCTGCCGGATACGGCAGGACGCCAGTTGGCCGATCAGTTGCGCGGGGTGTGGAGCCTGCGCCTGGAAGGGCGCGATGCGGGACTGGACGGCCTGGCCACGCATGACCTGGAGGTGTTCATCGACATTGCACCGCGCGGGCGCGCGGTTCGCGGTTTCATCGACACCGCGCAGGCCCTGCGTGCCCCCGCGGCCCCGCGCTACAGCCTGCTGGGCGACCTGGCCACGCCGGGAGCGGGGGAGCTGACGTGGCGTCTTTTCGATCGGGAGCAGGGGCTGCAGCAACCGGTCTACGAATTGAGCATGGTGCTGGATGAGGTGTGGGGTGAGTTTGCCAATGCCGGCAGCGGCACGCTTACCGGGCGCATTGCGCGCCTGGACCGCAGCCTTGCCCTGGTACAGCAGGACAACCGTTTTGTCGCCACCCGCAAGCTGTTCCCGGAAGCACGCGAGCGCATCGGCTTGCAGCCGGCCCTGCTGAACTGGCTGATTTCCGACGAGCACAGGTTGTTTCACCAACTCTGGCACGCTTCGCGTGACCAGTGGCACTCGTTGCCCGAAGACAAGCGCAATGCCTTGCGCGGGCTTGGCTGGCAGCCGGGAACGCGCGAGCGCGAGCGCGATGCGCGGGGGCCGACCAAGGACCGCAATGGCTCCGGGGTGGATTTTCTGTTCATGCATCGACATATGCTGCAGACCGCGCGGGGGCTGCAGGACCTGCCTTCCTGGCCGCGCTTTCCGGCGCCACAGCCGGAGCTTGAACGCGACCGCCTGGGCTTTGCGCGCTACTTCGACAACCATGATGGCTGTGCGGTGCCGCCGACCTGGCTGGCGCCGGGGGATGCCGAGTACACCCAGTGGGTCAGTGACATCAAGAGTGCCGAGACCTACCACAGCAATTTCGAGGTATGGGAGTCGCAGTACCGCGACCCGCGTTACCTGTCGCGCCTGACCCTGGGGCAGTTGGGCTCGGAGATGGAGCTGGGCCTGCATGACTGGCTGCACATGCGCTGGGCGTCGGTGCCGCGTGACCCGTCCAACGGTGCGCCAGTACCCATGGCGCGTGACCTGGACGACTTCTCGGCGCGTTGGTATGGGCCCGAAAACGACTTTCTCGGCGATCCGTTTTCTTCCCATGTGAACCCTGTGTTCTGGCTGTTCCATGGCTGGATCGATGACCGTATCGAAGACTGGTTCCGCGCCCACGAACGCTTCCACCCCGGCCAGGTGACGCGTAACCGGGTCAATGGCGTACCGTGGTTCGCCAAGGGGCGCTGGGTCGATATCAGGCAGCCCTGGCTGGGCCCTGTGACCCATGGTTGCAGCACCACGCCAGGCCTGCAGCCGGGCAAGAGCGTGGAGATGGACCCGGAGACCATGAAGCTGGCGCTGCGGGTGATCGTCGCCAATACCAAGGACAAGCAGCGTTTCAAGGGGTTGCTGCGCCGGGTGCCGCAACGCCCCTGGTACGCGCGTCACCTGGTGGTCACGCGTCGCACCTGAGGGCAGGTGCAGTCATTGCACCTGCCACCCCCCTCCCACAGCCTTGTACAGGGCGATGCTGGCCTGCAGTCGCTGCAGATGCAGCAGCACGGCCTCGTCCTGGCTTTCGTACAGGCTGCGTTGCGCTTCCAGTACATTGAGCAGCAATTCGGCGCCTGCCTCGTAGCGTGTGCGTGCAATGTCGAAGGCCTGCTGAGCCTGGCTCAGCTCGACGCGCTGCCATTGGCGCTGGCGATCGAGGCCGTCGATGCTGTTGAGGGCCTTTTCGACATCGGCAAATGCGTTGATCAGTTCGCCGCGGTATTTTTCCAGCAGTTCCTGCTGCACGGCGGTGGCCTTGTCGCGTTCGGCGCCGAGCCGCCCATTGTTGAAGATCGGCGCACTGAGGCCGGCCGCCAGGCTGTAGAACGGGTTGCGCAGCACGTCGGCGGCGACGTTGGCGCCGGAGCCCAGGCCGGCAGTCAGGGTCAACTTGGGCAGCATCGCGGCGCGCGCCACCTGCACGTCGGCCTTGGCCGCTGCCAGGCGAGCCTCGGCCGCGGCGATGTCTGGCCGGCGGCTGAGCAGGTCGCTGGGCAACCCGGCATCGATGCCAGGGGCGGCGATGCGGTTGAAATCGCTGGCGTGCAGGGTGAGGGCCTGCACCGGCTTGCCCAGCAATGCGGCCAGGGTGATGCGGGCCTCGGTGGCCTGCTGGCGCAGCAACGGCAGCCGTCGCTGTTGCGCAGCGACCAGTACTTGCTGCTGGGCCAGCTCCAGTGCAGTTGCCGAGCCCGCGTTGTACTTGGCGCGTACCACCTCCAGTACCTGCTGGGCGTTGGCCAGGTTGAGGCTGGCGATACGCTGCTGTTCGTCCAGGGCCAGGGCCTGCAGGTAGAAGCTGGCCACGTTGCTGAACAGGGTCAGGGTGACGGTAGCCTGGTCGAACTCGCTGGCCTTGAGGGCCTGCTCGGCACTGTCGCGTGCCGCCGCATTGCCGCCCCAGAAGTCGACCTCGTAGCTGGCGTTGAAGCTGGCGCTGTAGCTGACCGATTCTCGGTCGTTGGTGCTGCTGGAGGTGCCGTAGCCGTTGTGGTGCATCTGTTTTTCGCGATTGCCGGCCAGGGCTGCGCCAACTTCGGGCAGCAGCGTGCCGCCAGCGATGGTGCGCGCCGCACGGGCCTGGCGCACGCGGGCGATGGCAGCGGCAATGTCGTAGCTGCCGCTGTCGGCCTGTGCGATCAGTTGGTCGAGTTCGGGACTGGCAAAGCTGCGCCACCAGGCGCGGTTGCTGTCGCGCACCGCCTGGGTGTTGGCTGACTGCCACTGTTGTGGCGGGGCAAACCCGATGTCCGGCGGGGTGGGTGGAGTGCTGCAGGCACTGAGCAGCAGGGCCAGGCTCAATGCGCTCAAGAGCGGTTTCATCGGAGGTTCATTCACTGGTGAGGGCCTTGACCGGATCGAGACGGGCTGCTTTGCGTGCGGGCATGAAACCGAATACCACGCCGGTGATGACCGCGCAGGTGAATGCGCCAAGCATGGCGCCCAGGGTAAAGGCCACGGCAATGTCGGCCAGCAGCAGGCCGCCGCCGATCAACAGCGCCAGGGCAATGCCGGTGATGCCACCGACCATCGACAGCAGCACCGCTTCGCTGAGGAACTGGCGCAGGATGTCGCGCTGGCGGGCGCCGGTGGCCATGCGGATGCCGATTTCGCGAGTGCGTTCGCGCACGGTCATCAGCATGATGTTCATCACCCCGATGCCGCCCACCAGCAGCGAAATGGCTGCGATTGCGCCCAGCATCAGCGACAGGGTGTTCTGGGTGCGGGCCTCGGCCTGGATCAGCGCCGCATCGTTGGTCAGCTCGAAATCATGCTTGCCGTTGTGCAGGCGGCGCATCAGGTGATCGATGGCCTGCTCGGTTTCCTTGACCCGGCCCGAGTCGACTGCGCCGATGGTGACGTACTCCGGATCGCGGCTGCCGAACAGGCGCACGGCAGCGGCGGAGTAGGGCACCACGATGCGGCCATCGCTGTCCTGGTTGCCGGAGCTGGAACCTTTTTCGGCGAGTATGCCGATGACCTGGAAGGGCACGTTGCCGATCAGGATGTACTGGCCAATAGGGTCGCCGGCATCCTTGAGAAGTTTTTCCCTGACCTTGTGACCGATCACCGCGACGGCTGCGGCAGCATGTTCGTCAGCGTCGGTGAAAAAGCTGCCTTCGACCACCGGCCAGTTGAAGATCTCGGGGAAGTGGGTGTTGTTGCCGCCGACGTAGAAGCGCTGGTTGCTGTTGCCGTAACGCACCGTCAGTTCGCTGCCGATGACCGGCATGATCATCTTCACCTGCGGTAACTGCGCCACTGCTGCCACATCGTCGAGGGTCACCACTCCGGCGGGGGCGTTGTGCGTCGGCTCGCTGCCGCTGAGGTAAAGGATGTTGGAGCCGAAGGCGGCCATCTGCGCCATGACCTGGCGCTTGCTGCCTTCGCCGACGGCCAGCATCACCACCACCGAGGCCACGCCGATGACGATGCCGAGCAGGGTCAGGGCGGTGCGGAAGCGGTTGATCCACATCAGGCGCCAGGCGGCCTGCAGGGCTTCGATGAGCTCGCCTTTCCAGGCCCCGCTCTGGGTGGCGCCGCGGTCCAGGCGCTGGCGCAGGTCGTCTGCATTCAGGCTGGCCACCGCTGCGCGCGCTGGCGCCGCCGCGTTGGCCGAGTCGCTTAGGATCAGGCCGTCGCGGATCTCGATGATGCGCTTGGCGCGCGCGGCGACTTCGCGGTCATGGGTGATCAGGATCACGACGTGGCCCTGGCCTGCCAGTTCGTCGAGCAGGCTCATCACTTCGGCGCCGCTCTGGCTGTCGAGGGCGCCGGTGGGTTCGTCGGCCAGGATGATGTGGCCGCCGTTCATCAGCGCGCGGGCAATCGAGACGCGTTGCTGCTGACCGCCGGACAGCTGGTGCGGACGGTTGCCCGTGCGGGTGGCCAGGCCCAGTCGGGCCAGCAGCCCGGCCGCGCGGGCATGGCGCTCGGCGGCAGGGGTACCGGCGTAGATTGCCGGCATCTCGACGTTTTCCTGGGCCGACCCGGAGGCGATCAGGTGGTAGCCCTGGAACACGAAGCCGAAGGCTTCGCGACGGACCCAGGCCAGTTCGTCGCTGTCCAGTTCGGCGACATCCTTGCCGGCAAAGTAGTACTGGCCGCTGGTGGGGCGGTCGAGGCAGCCCAGGATGTTCATCAGGGTCGACTTGCCCGAGCCCGAAGCCCCGACGATGGCAACGAACTCACCGGGCTGGATGGCCAGGCTGATACCGCGTACCACCTCGACCTTGGGCGTGTCGATGCCGCCGTAGGATTTGCGTATGTCGCGCAGTTCGATCAGGGGTGTGGACATTCAGCCTCCACTGGCGGCGGGCGCGCCGATCAGCAGGGTGTCGCCCTCGGCCAGGCCTTCGAGGATCTGCACGCGCAGGCGATCGCTGAGGCCGGCGCGAACCTGGCGTTGCTCGACCTTGCCGTTGGGGTGCAGTACCTGGACCAGGCGCATGTCGTTTTGCCGGGCATCGGGCTCCAGCGCCACGATCGGGGCGGTGAGCACGTTGCTGGCCTGGCCGGCGACGAAGAACACCTGGGCGGTCATTTCCGCCATCAGGGAATTGTCGACGTTGTCCACGTCCAGCAGGACGGTATACAGCACGACCTTGCCCCCACCGCCGGAGGCGCTGGAGCTGGTGGGGCTGCCACCGCCCTGGCTGATCTGGTCGAGCGGCTTGGGCGGTACCGGCAGGATCTGGCGCACGGTGCTGCTCCAGCGGCGCTTGCCGCCGGCCAGGGTGGTGAAGTAGGCCTGCATGCCGGGTTTGACGTTGCCGATGTCGGCCTCCGAGACCTCAGCCCATACGGTCATCGGCGACAGCTTGGCGATGCGCAGGATCAGCGGTGTTTGCTGCTGCGCGTTGAGTGTCTGGCCCTCACGCGCATCCACGGCGACCACCGTGCCGGACATCGGCGCGTAGATACGCGTGTAGCCCAGCTCTGCCTCGTCGCTGCGCAGGCTGGCCTGGGCCTGCAGGATTTGCGCCTGGAACATGCCGATGCGTGCCTGGGTGACTTTCAGTTGTGCCTGTGCGGTCTGCACATCCTCTTCGCGGGTAGCGCCGCTGGCGGCCAGTTGCTGCTGGCGCTTGAGCTGATGCTCGGCCAGGGTGTACTGGGCGCGCTGCTCCTGCAGCTGGGCCTTGAGGTTCTCGATCGAATAGCGGCCTGCATCGAGGCGTGCCTTCTGGGTCGAAGGGTCGATCTCGACCAGCAGTTGGCCTTCCTCGACGTGGTCTCCGGTTTCCACATGCAACTTGCGGATCTGTCCCGAGGCCTGGGCGCCGACATCGACATAGCGGCGTGGCTGCAGGGTGCCGAGTGCTGTCACGCTGCTTTCGATGTCGGCGCGGGTGACCTTGATGGTGTTCGAGGGCTCACCACCCAATGGCAGGGTTTGCCAGGCCGCCAGGCTGCCGGCGGCGAGCAGGCCGAGGCCGCAGAGCAACAGGCGGCGATTTTTCGTAAGACGTGTCATGCGGGCTTCCAGCCAGAAGGGTTGACCCGCGAGTTGCTGGCGTAGACAGCGCAGGCACGGGGGCTCCTCGTTAGACGAGCTATATGCACAGGAATTTACCGGCGCACATTCAGGGTCGCAGGCCGTGCAGTCGGGTAATCTGCGAGGCGTGACGGAGGTTGCTGAGAATAATAATAATTTGTATTGTTGCCTACTGGCTTCACCCTGATTCTCCATTCTCGGCGCTTTAGCGCCGAATCCTGGCCAGGTGTCGTTTTGGAAAACTACTATCGCGAACTGGTGAGCTTTCTGTGTGTTCGGCTGGGCAGTCGCCAGGCGGCCGAGGACGTGGCCCACGACGCTTATGTGCGAGTGCTCGAGCGACATGGCGAACAGCAGATCGAGTATCCGCGGGCCTTTCTCTACCGTACCGCGCTGAATCTGGTGATCGACGACCATCGGCGTAGTCAGGTGCGGCACAACGAGCCGCTGGAAGTGCTCGACACCGACGAGGCATTCCGTTCGCCGACGCCCTGCCAGCGCATGGACATGGATCGCCGACTGGAGCTGATGCAGCAGGCGTTGGGGGAACTAAGCCCTGGGTGCCGGGACAGTTTCCTTCTACGCAAGCTGGAGGGGCTTTCTCACCAGCAAATTGCCGAAAGACTCGGAATTTCTCGCAGTCTGGTGGAAAAAAATATCGTCAATGCCATGAAGCATTGCCGGGCGCGGATGCGCCAAAATTCCGTCTGATGCACTGGTCAGCAAGAAACAATTGAGGCTGTGCCTTGATTTCCCGGCATTTCCCTACAACTATCTATCAGATCCGTCACCTGACGTAATGCCTGTCGCAGCCTGAGGTTTATCGTGGCGTAGTAGCGGTCAAGGAATGTCTTCCATGCTCTCTATCCAGGCCCTTCCGATGCCCGACAAGTCCATGCGAATCCTGATTGCCGATGAGCACCCCATCCAACTGCTGCAGTTGGAGAAGATGCTCAACGGCCTGGGGTATTACCGGATTGCCCCTGTCGAGACCTTCGACGACCTGCAGCGCCTGGTGCAGAACGCGCTTTTGCCGTTCAGTCTGCTGGTCGGAAATATCGACCTGGCCAGCCACGTGGGGGTCGATCTGGAGCGGTTCTGTCGCGTGAGTACACAGATCCAGCATGTGCTGCTGTATGAGTCGCAACACCTTCGCGTACCTGCGGTGCCTGCTGGCCAGCGTCAGGCGGTGAGCGTCAGCCTGCCCAAGGTGCCCGACAACGAGGCCCTGCAGTCCTTCATGGCTATCATCGATGCCCCACTGCTGCTTGGGCAGTTGCCCAACCCCGGGTACAGGCCTGCTGGTAACGCGCCCCCCATGCGCCGCCTGAACATGGGGCATACGGTGTTCCCTCGCGAGGCCTGAGCCGTTCGCCGCTTTTTGGTATGCTCTGCGCCTGTCCTGGCGCGCCTTGCTGCGCGCAGTGAGCCTATCGAAGCGGATGCCTTTATGACTGCCACCAACCCTGCGCGCCCGCTGCGGCTTTCGCGCGACGACCACAAGACCCTGGGCCTGGCGGCGCTGGGCGGTGCGCTGGAGATCTACGATTTCATCATCTTCGTGTTCTTCGCGCTGACCCTGAGCCAGCTGTTCTTCCCGCCCGAGATGCCGGAGTGGCTGCGTCTGCTGCAGAGCTTCGGGATCTTCGTCACCGGGTACCTGGCGCGGCCGCTGGGCGGCATCCTGATGGCGCATTTTGCCGATCACCTGGGGCGCAAGAAGGTGTTCAGCCTGAGCATCCTGATGATGGCGCTGCCGTGCCTGCTGATCGGGGTGATGCCGACCTATGCCGACATCGGCTACGCGGCGCCGCTGATCCTGCTGGGCCTGCGCATTCTGCAGGGCGCGGCGGTGGGCGGCGAGGTGCCAAGCGCCTGGACCTTCGTCGCCGAGCATGCGCCGGCCGGGCGGCGGGGCTATGCGCTGGGTTTTCTGCAGGCCGGGCTGACGTTCGGCTACCTGCTGGGCGCGCTGACCGCCACGGCGCTGGCCCAGGTGTTCACCGCCCAGGAGATTCTGGACTACGCCTGGCGCTATCCATTCTTGCTGGGCGGGGTGTTCGGCGTGATCGGGGTGTGGCTGCGCCGCTGGCTGAGCGAGACGCCGGTGTTCCTGGCGCTGCGCGAGCGGCGTGAACAACCGGTGGCCTTCCCGCTGCGCACGGTGCTGCGCGAGCACCGCCGCGCGCTGGTGCCGGCGGCCCTGCTGACCTGCGTGCTGACCTCGGCGGTGGTGGTGCTGGTGGTGATTACCCCGACGGTGATGCAGCAGCGCTTCGGCATGAGCGCGGCCGACACCTTCGCCCTGAGCGCGCTGGGTATCGTGTTCTTGAACATCGGTTGCGTGCTGGCCGGCTTGCTGGTGGACCGGGTAGGTGCCTGGCGCGCGCTGATGGTCTACAGCCTGTTGCTGCCGTTGGGAGTGGGGGCGCTGTATGCCAGCCTGATCGGCGGCTGGGGCTGGACCGGGGTGGCCTATGCGCTGGCAGGGCTGGCCTGTGGTGTGGTGGGGGTGGTGCCGTCGGTGATGGTCGGGCTGTTTCCGCCGGCCATTCGCGTGTCGGGGATTTCCTTTACCTACAACCTGGCCTATGCGCTGTGGGCCAGCACCACGCCGCTTATGCTGATTGCGCTGATGCCGTGGAGCCCATGGGTGTGTGTGGGGTTCTGCCTGCTGATGGGCACGGTGGGCCTGCTCACGGCGGTGTACTTCAGTGCGCGGGAGGACCTGCGGGCCGGGGATGAACTGGTGTTGGCGAAGGTGTGAGACCGTTTGCTCGAACGCCTTCACGAAAAAGCCCCCAGCGCCGCAAGGCGTGGGGGCTTTTTTTGTGGGCGGTACTTACATGTTCGGGTAAGTCGGGCCGCCAGCACCTTCCGGGGTGACCCAGGTGATGTTCTGCGAAGGGTCCTTGATGTCACAGGTCTTGCAGTGCACGCAGTTCTGGGCGTTGATCTGGAAGCGCTTGCTGCCGTCTTCCTGGCTGATCACCTCGTATACGCCGGCCGGGCAGTAGCGCTGCGCCGGTTCGTCGTACAGCGGCAGGTTGGTGCCGATCGGAATGCTCGGGTCGGTCAGCTTAAGGTGGCACGGCTGCTCTTCTTCATGGTTGGTGCTGGAGAGGAACACCGAGCTCAGCTTGTCGAAGCTCAACTTGCCATCGGGCTTGGGGTAATCGATCTTCTTCGAGTCGGCCGCCAGCTTGAGGCAGGCGTAGTCCGGCTTGGTGTCGTGCAGGGTGAACGGCAGCTTGCCGCCGAACCAGTTCTGGTCGACATAGTTGAATGCCGCGCCGAGCATCGGGCCGAACTTGTGCATCGCCGGGCCGAAGTTGCGGCTGGCGAACAGTTCTTCGTACAGCCAGCTGGCCTTGAAGCCGTCGACGTAGGCGGTCAGTTCGTCGCCACCCTCGCTACCGGCCAGCAGCGCATCGGCCACCGCTTCGGCTGCGAGCATGCCGGACTTCATGGCGGTGTGGCTGCCCTTGATCTTGGCCACGTTCATGGTTCCCAGGTCGCAGCCGATCAGCGCGCCGCCCTTGAATACCATTTTCGGCAGCGAGTTCAGGCCGCCCTTGGCCAGGGCACGGGCGCCATAGCTGATGCGCTTGCCACCCTCCAGGTACTGGGCGAGCACCGGGTGGTGCTTGAGGCGCTGGAACTCGTCGAACGGGGAGAGGTAGGCGTTGGCATACGACAGGTCGACGATCAGGCCGACCACCACCTGGTTGTTTTCCAGGTGATACAGGAACGAGCCGCCGGTGTTCTCGGTGCTCATCACGTCCAGCGGCCAGCCGGCGGTGTGGATCACCAGGCCTTGCTGGTGCTTGGCCGGGTCGATTTCCCAGATTTCCTTGAGGCCGATGCCGTAGTGCTGCACGTCGCTGGCGTTGTCCAGGTCGAAGCGCTTGATCAGTTGCTTGCCGATATGCCCACGGCAGCCTTCGGCGAACAGCGTGTACTTGCCGCGCAGTTCCATGCCGGGGGTGTATACGCCTTCCTTGGGGTTGCCTTCGCGGTCGACACCCAGGTCGCCGGTGATGATCCCGCGGACCACGCCGTTTTCATCGAACAGTGCTTCCTGGGCAGCGAAGCCTGGGTAGACTTCCACGCCCAGGTTCTCGGCCTGCTGGGCCAGCCAGCGGCACAGGTTGCCCAGCGAGATGATGTAGTTGCCTTCGTTGTGCATGGTCTTGGGCACGAACAGATCGGGCACCTTGACCGAGCTGCTGGCGTCGCGCAGCACGTAGATGTCGTCGCGCTTGACCTCGGTGTTCAGTGGCGCGCCGAGTTCTTTCCAGTCCGGGAACAGTTCGTTCAGGGCACGCGGCTCGAACACCGCACCGGAGAGAATGTGTGCACCGACCTCGGAGCCTTTCTCGACCACGCAGACGCTGATTTCATTACCGGCTTCGGCGGCCTTCTGCTTCAGTCGGCAGGCGGCGGACAGGCCTGCCGGGCCAGCGCCGACGATGACCACGTCGAATTCCATGTATTCGCGTTCCACAGGTTCTCTCCTACTCAAGGCTCATCGGTTTTTCTTTGTTGGCGGGTGTCAGGCGGTCATTTCGAAGTACCCGGGTGTGTAGCTCGGGTGATGACGGACTACACCGCTTTCTCTTGGCCGCGCATTATATCTACACCACTTGCGAGGTCCAATACAAACGTTTGTTTGAATTTGCCGCAGCCCAGTAAAATCAAAGACGCACGGCTTGAAGCTGGCTGGTTTGCCGTATTGACCGGATTGGGCGTTACGGTCAAGATACGGGCGGTTTTACGCTCGCCGTAGGCTGACCGTCGGATGCAGGAGCACCCCTAAAAACCAGGCAAAAAGCAGGGCAGTTACGCCAGGACCCGCCTTTGTAGTGGAGTTTACACGCCACGACAAACAATGACCCACGGGTTTTGCGCGCAAGCGTCGAGAACAGACTGCACAGTCAGTTGAATTTCACCTGCTCGCGTTCGTTTTTGGAGGTGCCCTTGTACCCACGCGCAATCGCCCGGTTCTGCCCAGGCGACATTCTTTTCACCGGAGAGTAACGAGGAATCCATGAAGGTTCTTGTAGCTGTCAAACGAGTGGTCGACTATAACGTCAAGGTTCGCGTCAAGGCGGACAACTCCGGCGTAGACCTTGCTAACGTCAAGATGTCCATGAACCCCTTCTGCGAAATCGCCGTAGAAGAAGCCGTGCGCCTGAAAGAGAAGGGCGTGGCGAGCGAAATCGTCGTCGTTACCGTCGGCCCGGCCACTGCCCAGGAGCAGCTGCGTACCGCCCTGGCACTGGGTGCCGACCGCGCCGTGCTGGTCGAGTCGGCTGAAGAGCTGACCTCGCTGGCCGTGGCCAAGCTGCTCAAGGCTGTGGTCGACAAGGAGCAGCCGCAGCTGGTCATCCTTGGCAAGCAGGCCATCGACAGCGACAACAACCAGACCGGCCAGATGCTGGCTGCGCTGACCGGTTATGCCCAGGGTACTTTCGCCTCCAAGGTGGAAGTGGCCGGCGACAAGGTCAACGTCACCCGTGAAATCGATGGCGGCCTGCAGACCGTTGCTCTGAACCTGCCGGCGATCGTGACCACCGACCTGCGTCTGAACGAGCCGCGCTATGCGTCGCTGCCGAACATCATGAAGGCCAAGAAGAAGCCGCTGGAGACTGTGACTCCGGACGCGCTGGGCGTTTCCACCGCCTCTACCAACAAGACCCTGAAAGTCGAAGCGCCAGCTGCACGCAGCGCTGGTATCAAGGTCAAGTCGGTGGCTGAACTGGTCGAGAAACTGAAGAACGAGGCGAAGGTAATCTAAATGACTATCCTGGTTATCGCTGAACACGAAAACGGCGCCGTTGCCCCGGCGACCCTGAACACCGTTGCTGCCGCCGCGAAAATCGGTGGCGATATCCACGTACTGGTCGCTGGCCAGAACGTGGGTGGCGTTGCCGAAGCTGCCGCGAAAATCGCTGGCGTGGCCAAGGTGCTGGTAGCCGACAACGCTGCCTATGCGCACCAGCTGCCGGAAAACGTCGCGCCGCTGGTGGCCGAGCTTGGCAAGGCCTACAGCCACGTGCTGGCACCAGCCACCTCCAACGGCAAGAACATCCTGCCGCGCGTTGCCGCGCTGCTGGACGTCGACCAGATCTCCGAGATCATCGCGGTCGAGTCGGCTGACACCTTCAAGCGTCCGATCTACGCCGGTAACGCCATTGCCACCGTGCAATCGAGCGCTGCGGTCAAGGTCATCACCGTGCGTGCCACCGGCTTCGACGCCGTTGCAGCCGAAGGTGGTTCGGCTGCTGTCGAAGCGGTTGGCGCTGCCCACGATGCGGGCAAGTCGGCATTTGTCGGCGAAGAGCTGGCCAAGTCCGATCGTCCTGAGCTGACCGCTGCCAAGATCGTCGTCTCCGGCGGTCGCGGCATGCAGAACGGCGACAACTTCAAGCACCTGTACGCGCTGGCCGACAAGCTCGGCGCCGCCGTGGGTGCTTCGCGCGCCGCGGTCGACGCAGGCTTCGTGCCCAACGACATGCAGGTCGGCCAGACCGGCAAGATCGTTGCGCCGCAGCTGTACATCGCCGTCGGTATCTCCGGCGCAATCCAGCACCTGGCCGGCATGAAGGACTCCAAGGTGATCGTTGCGATCAACAAGGACGAAGAGGCGCCGATCTTCCAGGTGGCCGACTACGGCCTGGTCGCCGACCTGTTCGAAGCCGTACCTGAGCTGGAGAAGCTGGTTTAATCCAGCCGCTTCACTTATAAAGAGCCCGGTCTTTTGATCGGGCTTTTTTATTTCGCGACGCAAGGGAGGCATGTGCATGGGGTGGCTTGGCCGAATGGCGATGGCGGGATTGCTGGGGTTTGCCAGCTTGCCCACGGCGGCGCTGGCGGTGGGCAAGTGCGAGCGTCTGGTGGCGACCGGCAGCCCCGATGCGCCGCCCTATGCCTGGCGCGACCCGCAGGACCCCAGGCACCTGATTGGCGCCAACGTCGACCTGCTCAAGCAGGTGGCGACGGAGCTTGGGCTGAAGGTCGAGGTGCTGTACGCAGGCAAGCGCAACGAGGCGCAGGATGAAGTGCGCAGCGGACGCATGGACCTGCTGGTGGATGCGCCGCTGGCCACTGAAGACCTGACCCGTGTCGACTTCATCCACCCGGCGCTGCTGCAGAACGACTACCTGGTGTGGACCCGGCACGACTCCACGCTGGCCTACGACGGCCTGGCCGATCTGCACCAGCGCCAGGGCGCGATCTCGGAGAAGGCCAGGCTGACCCCGGCGTTCGCTCAGTTTGCCAAGGACCAGTTGAAGCTGGCGCCGGCGCAGAACCTGACCCAGGCATTCCAGAAGCTTTTGCTTGGCCAGGTCGACTATGTGCTGGCCGGGCGTTACGCCGGCATGGCCATGGCGCAGACCCTTGGCATGGCCAACGACCTGATCGCCCGCGGCCTGCCGCTGGATCGCCCCGGGCTGTACCTGGCGCTGTCGCACAATTCGGCGTGCAATGACGCCTGGTTGCGCGGACAGCTGGCCAAAAAACTGACAGAATTGCCGGCCTCAGGCGTGCCTCAGGCAGTACTGCAACGCAATGTCGAGCGCTGGAAGGCGCAGCTGCAGCAACCGCTCGACGCCCCCAAACAGTAGGAAGATTGTGTGAGAACTCAACCGCTTTTCGCTGCCATGGCGTTACTGGCCCTGGCCGGTTGCGCTACCGACCCGGCGCCCCACGAGCAGATGCGCCTGTCCGAACAGGCGCTGGAGCAGGCCAAGGCCGTCGGTGCCACCGACGAAGTGGCCGAGCTGAAGCTGGCCGAAGACAAGCTTGCCCGCGCCCGCAGCAACATGGCCAGCGAGTCGTACCGTGATGCGCGGCTGCGCGCCGAGCAGGCCGAGCTTGATGCGCGGCTGGCCGAAGCCCGGGTGCTGACCCTCAAGAGTCAGGAGCAGCTGTCGCTGCTGCAATCGCGGGTCAATCGTCTGCGCAAGCAGTTGGGGGAGCAACAGTGAGTTCGATCAAGCCCTTGGTGGCCGTGTTGTGTGCAGGTGTGCTGGGGTTGCAGGGCTGCGCCAGCGAGCGCAGCGAAACTGCCCTCGACCAGGCCGCCGCCAGTTTCCAGGCAGTGAAGGACGATTCCAATGTGCTGCGCAGTGCGCCGCGTGACGTGATCCGCGCCGGCGAGTCGCTGGCCCGTGCCGAGCGGTTGTCCAGCTACGTGGGCAGTGGTGCGGACGTGCGCCATTACGCCTACCTGAGTCAGCGCTACAGCGAGATTGCCCGCGAGCACAGCAACCTGGTGCTCAATCAGGAGCGCCTGGCCAAGCTCGAACTGGAGCGCCAGCGCCTGCAGCTGGCCCTGCGCGAAGCCAAGCTGGTCAGCGTGCAGCAGCAGGGCAAATGGCTGGAGGCGCAGATCGTCAGCCTGGCCACGACCCAGAGCGACCGTGGCCTGGTGATGACCCTGGGTGACGTGCTGTTCGATACCGGGCAGGCCGAATTGAAGAACTCCGCCAGCCGTACCGTGCTCAAGCTGGTGCAGTTTCTGCAGCTCAACCCCCGGCGCGTTGTGCGCATCGAGGGGTATACCGACAGCACCGGCACCCCCGAGGACAACCTGACGCTGTCGCGTGATCGTGCGCAGGCCGTGGCGGACATGCTGGTCGACCTGGGCGTCGACGAAAAACGCATCCAGGTCGAAGGCTATGGCGACCAGTACCCGATCGAGGCCAATGCCTCGGAGCGGGGCAGGGCGCAGAACCGTCGGGTGGAGATCGTGTTTTCCGACGAGAAAGGCCACCTGGGCGCGCCGCGCTGAGGTCGAGGTAAACAAAAACCGGTGATAGTCACCGGTTTTTTTATGCCGCAAAGCTTGAAAAAGCCGCTGTCACACAACTGTGTAGTCGACTATTCTGGCATCTGTGCCCGTACACTTATGCACTGTTCCGGTATTCTTCGCCGACTGTACAAGAACAATTAGATAGCCCGCGTTTCGAGATCCGTCCCATGACCAATCTGTTGCTCTACCAGCGCATCGCCCAGCAACTGGCGGAAGACATCCGCCGCGGCGTCTATCAGCCCGGTGAGCGCGTACCGTCGGTACGCAAGATGAGCTCGCAGCTCAATGTCAGCCATGCCACCGTGCTGCAGGCCTATGCCAACCTCGAGGACCAGGGGCTGATTCGCGCGCGGCCGCAATCGGGCTACTACGTCCACCAGACCCCGGCCCTGACTGCGCAGACCCCGGACATCGCGCGGGTCGAGCGTCCAGGGCTGGTCACGCGCAGCAGCATCATCCAGCAGGTACTGACCGAAGCCCGGCGTGATGGGGTGTTCCCGCTGGGGGCGGCGGTTCCGCATGTGGACTACCTGCCGGTGCGCGCGCTGCACCAGCAACTGGCCAAGGTCACGCGGTTCCAGAGCCCGCGCGCGTTCAGCTACATGTTCAGCCCGGGTTTCGAGCCGCTGCGCCGGCAGATCGCCATTCGCATGCGCGACGCCGGGGTGGTGGTCGACCCGTCCGAAGTGGTGGTGACCCACGGTTGCGTCGATGCGCTGCAGATGTCGTTGCGGGTGCTGACCCGGCCAGGCGACCTGATCGCCGCCGAGTCGCCCACCTATTACGGGCTGCTGCAACTGGCGGACCTGCTGGGGCTCAAGGTGATCGAGATCCCCAGCGACCCGGCCACCGGCATCAGCCTGGAGGCCCTGCAACTGGCGGCCAACCAGTGGTCGATCAAGGCGCTGGTGCTGACTGCGCGGTTGAGCAACCCGCTGGGCGGCACCATTCCCGAGGAGCGCCAGAAGCAGTTGCTGCGCCTGGCCTCGGATTTCAATATCCAGATCGTCGAGGACGATATCTACGGCGAGCTGATGTTCGAGCAAGGGCGCACCAAGGCACTCAAGGCCTTCGACCGGCTGGGGCGGGTGATCTATTGCTCGAGCTTTTCCAAGACCCTGTCGCCGGGGGTGCGTATCGGCTGGATGATCGCGGGCAACTATCAGCAGGAAATCCAGCGACTGCAGACCTTTACCACGCACTCGGCGTGCAGTGTGACGCAGATGGGGGTGGCGGCCTACCTTGAAAATGGTGGCTATGACCGCCATCTGCGCTACATTCGCCAGGAATATCGCAAGAACCTCAGTGCCTACCAGCTGGCGGTACAGCAGCACTTTCCGGAAGGCACCCAGATGAGCCGGCCTACCGGGGGCTTCATCCTGTGGGTCAGCCTGCCGGGGCGGGTCAACACCCAGGAGTTGCATGTACGTGCCTTGCAGCAGGGCATCAGCATCGCGCCCGGGCTGATCTTCAGTAACACGGAGCAGTTCAACCACTGCATTCGCCTCAACTGCGGCATTCCGTGGAACCGCGAGGCTGAGCGGGCGCTGCTGACATTGGGGATGCTGGCCCATCAGCTTTGCCAGGAAACCGCCTCGGGCGGATACCTCTAGATCGCGGGCTTGCCAGCGACTGCAGGAACAAGGAGCATGTGCGACTCATGAATACGTCTCGTTGCCTATGAAAGCGTTGAGCTGTGCTGCCGTGATGTTGTGTGCGCTGGGCCTGTGTGCAACGGGCCCGGCACTGGCTGTGCCCGGACCGGGGCCGATACTGCTGGCACAGGCGTCGGCTGCCCCGGCACCGGACCGGAAGCCTTCGACCCAGGCCCCGGTAAAAGCGAGTGCCAAGCCACAGGCCAAGCCCAAGGCGCAACCCAAGACCAAGGCTGGCGACCCCAGGAAGACGCCGGCCAAGGCGGTAAAGTCGGGCAAGCGCAAGGCCTCCGAGGTGATTGCCGCGCCCTTGCCCAAGGCGCGCCTGGATCTGAGCCTGCCCCCGGAGATGGTCAAGGACCTGCAGCCGAGCAGTCAGGAGGAAGTCCGTGTGCGACGTCCGCTGCTGCCGTCGTTGTTCGAAGAAAAGCCTGCCGCGGACAGCCCGTTCCAGCTCAATGGCCGCTTGATCAGCAACGAAATGCAATTGCAGTTGCGCAATGATGCCCGTCAGGACATTGAGGGTGCAGCCATCGATTTCGAGTTCAAGCAATAAACGCTGCTCGACCTGCCGGTCACATTCTGCGCGGCGATATTTCATCTGAGCGGTAATTTCAAACACCTGTTTTAGCGGTTACTATCCCCATTCACCCATCATTTGTTAGGCCGAGGTCCATGTCGTCATGAACTGCCGTGAAGGCTGTGGCGCTTGCTGCATTGCCCCTTCCATCAGCTCGCCCATTCCTGGCATGCCGCACGGCAAGCCGGCTGGCGAACGCTGTGTGCAACTGTCCGAGCACAACCTCTGCAGTCTGTTCGGCCAGCCTGAACGGCCGGCGGTGTGCTCGGGCTTCCAGGCGGAGGTGGACACCTGCGGCAATGATCGCGACGAGGCGATCAGGATCATCGGTTGGCTGGAGCAAGTGACGGCGGCTTGAGTGAGTGGAACTTCGCAAACAAGGAAAACAACACGATGGGTTCGATGAAGCGGGTAGCGGTGATTTGTGGTCTGAGTGCGATGTTCATGTCGGTGGCGCAGGCTGAAGACTGGAAGGTTGCCAAGGAAGGGGATGGCATCAAGGTATCGCTGAGCGAAGTGAGTGGTTCGAACTACAAGGCCTATCAGGGCGTGACGACCATCAAGGCGCCGCTGGCCAAGGTCCGGGCGCTGCAGGAAGACGTGGCCGGGGCCTGTGCCTGGATTCACGAGTGCAAGAGCCAGAAGCTGCTCAAGCACGAGGGTGACCAGAGCTGGACCTACACCCAGTTCAATACGCCGTGGCCGGTCACCCCGCGCGATTCGATCATCCATGTAACCACCAGCGAAGGTGCCGACGGCAGCCTGACCCGCAAGCTGGAGGGTGTGCCCAAGTACCTGCCGGAAGAAAAAGGCTATGTGCGGGTGGCTGAAGTGCAGGGTTTCTGGAAGCTGGTGCCCAAGGGTGACACTACCGAGGTGACATACCAGGTGCACACCGAGCCAGGCGGCAGTGTGCCAGCGATGGTGGCGAACAAGTTCGTGGTGGATGCGCCGTTCAATACGCTCAAGGCGTTGAAGGAGCGGGCGGAGAAACCGTAACAGTTTGATGGTTGGCTGGAATATGTCTCAACTGTAGGGGCCGCCAAGGCTTGCTCCTCCTGCATGAAGCGTTACGCAACAAAAAAGGCTGCCCGAGGGCAGCCTTTCTTGTTGTTGCAGGCGAGCCGTTTGGCTTACTTGCGGTCTTCCAGTTTGACGATGTCACGCAACTCGTAGCCGGTGTACAGCTGGCGCGGACGGCCAATCTTGTACGGGCTGGAGAGCATTTCCTTCCAGTGCGAGATCCAGCCGACGGTCCGCGCCAGGGCGAAGATCACGGTGAACATGCTGGTAGGGATGCCGATCGCCTTGAGGATGATCCCCGAGTAGAAGTCGACGTTCGGGTACAGCGAGCGCTCGATGAAGTACGGATCGGTCAGGGCGATCTCTTCCAGGCGCATGGCCAGTTCCAGCTGCGGATCGTTGGTGATGCCCAGCTCGCGCAGCACTTCGTCGCAGGTCTGCTTCATCACGGTGGCACGCGGGTCGCGGTTCTTGTAGACGCGGTGACCGAAGCCCATCAGCTTGAACGGGTCGTTCTTGTCCTTGGCCTTGGCGATGAAGGTGTCGATGTTCGAGACATCGCCAATTTCGTCGAGCATGGTCAGCACGGCTTCGTTGGCGCCGCCGTGGGCAGGGCCCCACAGTGCAGCGATGCCGGCAGCGATACAGGCGAACGGATTGGCGCCCGAGGAGCCTGCCAGGCGTACGGTGGAGGTCGACGCATTCTGTTCGTGGTCGGCGTGGAGGATGAAGATCCGGTCCATTGCCTTGGCCAGCACCGGGCTGATCGGTTTGATCTCGCACGGGGTGTTGAACATCATGTGCAGGAAGTTTTCGGCGTAGGTCAGGTCGTTGCGCGGGTACATCATGGGCTGGCCCATGGAGTACTTGTAGACCATCGCGGCCAGGGTCGGCATCTTGGCGACCAGGCGCACGGCCGAGATTTCCCGGTGCTGCGGGTTATTGATGTCCAGCGAGTCGTGATAGAACGCCGACAGGGCGCCAACCACGCCGCACATGACGGCCATCGGGTGGGCGTCGCGGCGGAAGCCGTTGAAGAACGACTTCAACTGCTCGTGCACCATGGTGTGATTTTTGACGGTGCTGACGAACTGAGCCTTCTGCTCGGCATTCGGCAGTTCGCCGTTGAGCAGCAGGTAGCAGGTTTCCAGGTAGTCGGATTGCTCGGCGAGCTGTTCGATCGGGTAGCCGCGATGCAGCAGGATGCCCTTGTCGCCGTCAATGTAGGTGATCTTGGACTCGCACGATGCGGTCGCCATGAAACCAGGGTCGAAAGTGAAGTGACCCGTGGCCCCCAACCCTCTAACGTCGATAACATCGGGACCAACGGTGCCGGTTAAAATGGGCAGCTCGACGGGGGCTGCGCCCTCGATGACCAACTGCGCTTTTTTGTCAGCCATGTGGCCTCCTATTAATGCTTGAAATCATCAGACAGACCCCCCACGCAGGGCCCGCACCACTATAGTGAGATAAATTCGAATGTCAATTTGCCTAAAGCACGGTTGTAAAGGGCTTTGGGCGCTGTTTTTCCGCGAAATTGCGGCCCGTTTACGCCTTTTGTTCGCCAAAGGCAATGCGCTATTTGGGCTAGGGCTTCACGTTGTCATTAGTAGCCTAACTGTCTATACTCGGCACCCGACCGCCAGGGGCTTTAAAGCCCGCTTTTCTGGGGTCGTCACTCCCTGGGTGGTGGGTACCTGACCAGTACACTTACCAACAACTTTGCCCTGCTTGCTAGGGGCTCTTCAGTGTGAAAAAAGCCGTGAAAAGCCAACGACCTGTAAACCTAGACCTAAGGACCATCAAACTCCCCATTACCGGCGTTACGTCATTTCTTCACCGTGTTTCCGGCATCATCCTCTTTCTGGGCCTGGGCATCATGCTGTACGCATTGAGCCAATCCCTGAGTTCCGAGGAAGGTTTTGCCGAGGTGAAGGCATGCCTGACCAGTCCGCTGGCCAAATTCGTGGCGTGGGGCCTTCTGTCCGCCTTGCTGTATCACCTGGTTGCCGGTGTGCGCCATCTGATTATGGACATGGGCATCGGTGAGACGCTGGAAGGCGGCAAACTGGGCTCGAAAATCGTTATCGCCATTTCCGTGGTGGTGATCGTTCTGGCGGGAGTTTGGATATGGTAACTAATGTCACGAACCTGTCGCGTTCGGGCCTCTATGACTGGATGGCGCAGCGCGTTTCTGCGGTCGTTCTCGCGGCTTACTTCATTTTTCTGATCGGCTACCTGGTGGCGCACCCTGGCATCGACTATGCCCAGTGGCACGCCCTGTTCTCCCATAACGCGATGCGGATCTTCAGTCTGCTGGCCCTCGTTGCCCTGGGCGCTCACGCCTGGGTCGGCATGTGGACCATTGCCACCGACTACCTGACGCCGATGGCGCTGGGCAAGTCGGCGACTGCAGTTCGTTTCCTGTTCCAGGCGGTATGTGGTGTCGCGATGTTCGCGTACTTCGTCTGGGGTGTGCAGATTCTCTGGGGTATCTGATTCATGGCTAACATTCCAACGATTTCCTTCGACGCCATCATCATTGGTGGTGGCGGTGCCGGCATGCGCGCTGCGCTGCAGCTGGCTCAAGGCGGCCACAAGACCGCCGTGATCACCAAGGTGTTCCCGACCCGTTCGCACACCGTATCGGCCCAGGGTGGCATCACCTGCGCCATCGCTTCGGCCGACCCGAACGATGACTGGCGCTGGCACATGTACGATACCGTCAAGGGTTCCGACTACATCGGTGACCAGGACGCTATCGAATACATGTGTCAGGAAGGCCCGGCTGCGGTGTTCGAGCTGGACCACATGGGTCTGCCGTTCTCGCGTACCGAAACCGGCCGTATCTACCAGCGTCCGTTCGGTGGCCAGTCCAAGGACTACGGTAAAGGTGGCCAGGCCGCCCGTACCTGCGCCGCTTCCGACCGTACCGGTCACGCGCTGCTGCACACCCTCTATCAGGGCAACCTGAAAGCCGGCACCACCTTCCTCAACGAGTGGTACGCGGTTGACCTGGTCAAGAACCAGGACGGCGCCTTCGTCGGCGTGATCGCGATCTGCATCGAAACCGGCGAGACCGTCTACATTCGCGCCAAGGCCACCGTACTGGCCACCGGCGGTGCAGGGCGTATCTACGCCTCCACCACCAACGCCCTGATCAATACCGGCGACGGTATCGGCATGGCCCTGCGTGCCGGCGTGCCGGTGCAGGACATCGAGATGTGGCAGTTCCACCCGACCGGCATCGCCGGCGCAGGTGTACTGGTTACCGAAGGCTGCCGTGGTGAAGGTGGTTACCTGATCAACAAGCACGGCGAGCGTTTCATGGAGCGCTACGCGCCAAACGCCAAGGACCTCGCCGGTCGCGACGTTGTGGCCCGCTCCATGGTCAAGGAGATCATCGCCGGCAACGGCTGTGGCCCGAACGGCGACCACGTGATGCTCAAGCTCGACCACCTGGGCGAGGAAGTGCTGCACAGCCGCCTGCCAGGCATCTGCGAGCTGTCCAAGACCTTCGCGCACGTCGACCCGGTCGTTGCACCCGTACCCGTCGTTCCAACCTGCCACTACATGATGGGCGGCGTTGCCACCAACATTCATGGCCAGGCGATCTCGCAGAACGCCGACGGCGAAGACACCATCATCGAAGGGCTGTTCGCGGTCGGTGAAGTGGCTTGCGTATCGGTTCACGGCGCCAACCGCCTGGGCGGCAACTCGCTGCTCGACCTGGTGGTGTTCGGCCGTGCGGCCGGCCTGCACCTGGAAAAGGCCCTGAGCGACGGTATCGAATACCGCGACGCCAGCGACACCGACGTGGAAGTCGCGCTGAACCGTCTGAACAAGCTCAACGAGCGTACCGACGGCGAAGACGTGGCAACCCTGCGTCGCGAGCTGCAAAGCTGCATGCAGAACTACTTCGGCGTGTTCCGCACCGGCGAATACATGCAGAAGGGTATCGAACAGCTGGCTGGCCTGCGCGAGCGTATCGCCAACGTCAAGATCAACGACAAGTCCCAGGCCTTCAACACCGCGCGTATCGAAGCGCTGGAGCTGCAGAACCTGCTGGAAGTCGCTGAAGCCACTGCAATCGCTGCTGAAGTGCGCAAAGAGTCCCGCGGTGCCCATGCCCGTGAAGACTTCGAAGACCGTGACGACGAAAACTGGCTGTGCCACACCCTGTACTTCCCGGGTGAAAAGCGGGTTGCCAAGCGTGCAGTCAACTTCTCGCCGAAAACCGTTCCGACGTTCGAGCCTAAAGTCCGGACTTACTAAGGGTGGCCACTATGTTGAAAGTCGAAGTTTATCGCTACAACCCCGACACCGACTCGGCACCTAAGACCCAGGTGTTCGAAGTCGATACCGGCGGCAAGGACCTGATGGTTCTGGATGTGCTGGCACTGATCAAGGAACAGGACGAAGGTTTCTCCTATCGTCGTTCGTGCCGCGAAGGCGTGTGCGGTTCCGATGGCATGAACATCAACGGCAAGAACGGCCTGGCCTGCATCACCCCGCTGTCGGCGGTGGTGAAGAAGAACAAGCTGGTCGTGCGTCCGCTGCCCGGCCTGCCGGTCATCCGTGACCTGGTCGTTGATATGAGCATCTTCTACAAGCAGTACGAGAAGGTGAAGCCGTTCCTGCAGAACGATACCCCGGCGCCGGCGATCGAACGCCTGCAGTCACCGGAAGAACGCGAGAAGCTGGACGGTCTGTACGAGTGCATCCTGTGCGCTTGCTGCTCGACTTCCTGCCCGTCGTTCTGGTGGAACCCGGACAAGTTCCTGGGCCCGGCCGCTCTGCTTCAAGCTTATCGCTTCCTGGCCGATAGCCGTGACACCAAGACCCAGGAGCGCCTGGCGTCCCTGGATGACCCGTTCAGCGTATTCCGCTGCCGCGGGATCATGAACTGCGTAAACGTTTGCCCCAAAGGTCTGAACCCGACCAAGGCAATCGGCCACGTACGTAACATGCTGCTGCAAAGCGGCACCTGATTCAAAAGTGTTGTACCCGTAGCACACCGAAGTGCGGGCCCTTGCCCGCACCGAGGTGCAACTTGAGCAAAGGCCAAAAGCCCGAGCTTTTACCTATGAAGATATGAGACCAGCAGGGGCGTCCGGGCTGGTACCCGGTAAATCTGCGGAACTCTCGGTGGCTTGGTTCAGTCGCTGCATACGGACTCAACTCAGCTTGCTGTGGTTCTTGCCGATCGAGGCCCCTAACCGAGGGTGACCAAGCATGCAAGAAAGCGTGATGCAGCGCATGTGGAACAGCGCCCACCTTTCAGGTGGTAACGCTGCCTATGTGGAAGAGCTCTACGAGCTCTACCTGCACGACCCTAACGCTGTGCCAGAAGAGTGGCGCACTTACTTTCAGAAGTTGCCCGCCGAAGGCAGCACTGCCACCGATGTATCGCACTCGACGATCCGCGACCATTTCGTACTGCTGGCAAAGAACCAGCGCCGCGCCCAACCGGTTTCCGCCGGTAGCGTGAGCAGTGAACACGAGAAGAAGCAGGTTGAAGTGCTGCGACTGATCCAGGCCTACCGTATGCGCGGCCACCAAGCCGCGAAGCTCGACCCCCTGGGGTTGTGGCAGCGCCCTGCGCCAGTAGACCTGTCGATCAATCATTACGGCTTGACCAATGCCGATCTTGATACGACCTTCCGTGCCGGCGACCTGTTCATCGGCAAAGAGGAAGCGAGCCTACGCGAAATCTTCGAGGCGTTGCAGCAGACATATTGCCGCACCATCGGCGCCGAGTTCACCCACATCGTCGACTCCGAGCAGCGCAGCTGGTTCCAGCAGCGTCTGGAGAGCGTGCGTGGGCGTCCTGAATTTTCCGCAGACATCCAGAGCCACCTGCTCGAGCGCGTTACCGCGGCAGAAGGCCTGGAGAAATACCTGGGTACCAAATACCCGGGCACCAAACGTTTCGGCCTGGAAGGCGGCGAAAGCCTGATTCCGATGCTGGACGAGCTGATCCAGCGCTCCGGTTCCTACGGTACCAAGGAAGTCGTGATCGGCATGGCCCACCGTGGTCGCCTGAACGTACTGGTCAACACCTTCGGCAAGAACCCGCGCGAGCTGTTCGACGAGTTCGAAGGCAAGAAGAAGGTCGAGCTGGGTTCCGGTGACGTGAAGTATCACCAGGGCTTCTCGTCCAACGTGATGACCGCCGGCGGTGAAGTTCACCTGGCCATGGCGTTCAACCCTTCGCACCTGGAAATCGTCTCGCCAGTGGTGGAAGGTTCGGTGCGCGCCCGTCAGGACCGCCGCAACGACAGCGTTGGCGACAAGGTACTGCCGATCTCGATCCACGGCGACGCGGCCTTCGCTGGCCAGGGCGTGGTCATGGAAACCTTCCAGATGTCGCAGACCCGCGGTTTCAAGACCGGCGGCACCGTGCACATCGTGATCAACAACCAGGTTGGTTTCACCATCAGCAACCCGCTGGACTCGCGTTCCACCGAGTACTGCACCGACGTCGCCAAGATGATCCAGGCGCCGATCCTGCACGTCAACGGCGACGATCCGGAAGCGGTGCTGTTCGTGACCCAGCTGGCGGTCGACTACCGCATGCAGTTCAAGCGTGACGTGGTCATCGACCTGGTCTGCTACCGTCGTCGCGGCCACAACGAGGCCGACGAGCCGAACGGCACCCAGCCGCTGATGTACCAGCAGATCAGCAAGCAGCGCACCACCCGTGAGCTGTACGCCGATGCGCTGACCCAGGCTGGTCGTCTGGATGCCGAGCGCGTCCAGGCCAAGGTCGACGAGTACCGCAATGCGCTGGACAACGGCCTGCATGTTGTGAAAAGCCTGGTCAAGGAGCCGAACAAGGAGCTGTTCGTCGACTGGCGTCCATACCTGGGCCACGCCTGGACCGCGCGTCACGACACCCGCTTCGACCTCAAGACCCTGCAGGAGCTCTCGGCCAAGTTGCTGGAGCTGCCGGAAGGCTTCGTGGTTCAGCGCCAGGTCTCGAAGATCTACGAAGATCGCCAGAAGATGCAGGCCGGTGGCTTGCCGATCAACTGGGGTTACGCCGAAACCATGGCGTACGCCACCCTGGCCTTCGAAGGTCACCCGATCCGCATGACGGGTCAGGATATCGGTCGCGGCACCTTCTCTCACCGCCATGCGGTGTTGCACAACCAGAAGGACGCCAGCACCTATATCCCGCTGCAGAACCTGTTCCCGGGCCAGCCACGTTTCGACCTGTACGATTCGTTCCTGTCCGAAGAGGCGGTACTGGCGTTCGAATACGGCTACTCGACCACCCAGCCCAATGCGCTGGTGATCTGGGAAGCCCAGTTCGGCGACTTCGCCAACGGTGCCCAGGTGGTTGTCGACCAGTTCATCACCAGCGGCGAGCACAAGTGGGGCCGTCTGTGCGGTCTGACCATGCTGCTGCCACACGGTTATGAAGGGCAGGGGCCTGAGCACTCCTCGGCGCGTCTGGAGCGTTACCTGCAACTGTGTGCCGAGCACAACGTTCAGGTCTGCGTACCTACCACGCCGGCTCAGATCTACCACCTGCTGCGTCGTCAGGTCATCCGTCCGCTGCGCAAGCCGCTGATCGTGCTGACACCCAAGTCGCTGCTGCGCCACAAGCTGGCCATCTCGACCCTGGAAGAACTGGCCGAAGGCTCGTTCCAGACCGTCATTCCGGAAATCGACAGCCTCGATCCGGCCAAGGTGACGCGCCTGGTGCTGTGCAGCGGCAAGGTCTACTACGATCTGCTGGAAAAACGCCGTGCCGAAGGCCGTGAAGACATCGCTATCGTGCGTATCGAGCAACTGTATCCGTTCCCTGAAGACGATCTGGTTGAAATCCTTGCGCCTTACACCGGTCTGAAGGACGTGGTGTGGTGTCAGGAAGAGCCGATGAACCAGGGCGCGTGGTACAGCAGCCAGCACCACATGCGTCGCATCCTGAGCCGTCACAACAAGGACCTGGTCCTTGAGTACGCCGGTCGTGACGCCTCGGCAGCACCTGCCTGTGGTTACGCTTCGATGCACGCCGAACAGCAGGAAAAACTGCTGCAAGCTGCCTTCACCGTTTAATGCCATCGCGCACCAGAAACCGAATTTAAGGAACCACTGATAATGGCTATCGAGATCAAAGCCCCTACTTTCCCGGAATCGGTTGCCGATGGCACCGTTGCCACCTGGCACAAGAAACCGGGCGAAGCCGTCAAGCGTGACGAGCTGATCGTCGACATCGAGACCGACAAGGTCGTCCTGGAAGTGCTGGCCACCGCCGATGGCGTGCTGGGCGACATCGTCAAGGGCGAAGGCGAGACCGTGCTGTCCGACGAAGTGCTGGGTTCGATCAATGAAGGCGCTGCACCAGCTGCTGCTCCGGCCGCCGCTGCCGCCGCACCTGCCCAGGCTGCCGCTCCGGCCGACGCTGGCGAAGACGACCCGATTGCTGCGCCTGCCGCACGCAAGCTGGCCGAAGAAAACGCCATCGACCTGGCCAGCGTCGCTGGCACCGGTAAAGGCGGTCGCATCACCAAGGAAGACGTCGTCGCTGCCGTCGCCAACAAGAAGGCCGCTCCGGCTGCCGCTGCTGCCAAGCCGGCCGCTGCTGCCGCTGCCCCGGTTGTCGCCACTGGCGACCGTACCGAGAAGCGTGTGCCGATGACCCGCGTGCGTGCCACCGTGGCCAAGCGTCTGGTCGAAGCACAGTCGAACATGGCGATGCTGACCACCTTCAACGAAGTCGACATGACCGAAGTCATGGCACTGCGTTCGAAGTACAAGGACCTGTTCGAGAAGTCCCACAACGGCGTGCGCCTGGGCTTCATGTCGTTCTTCGTCAAGGCTGCCACCGAAGCGCTGAAACGCTTCCCGGCTGTCAACGCCTCGATCGACGGCAGCGACATCGTCTACCACGGCTACGCCGACATCGGTGTTGCCGTGTCCAGCGACCGCGGCCTGGTGGTACCGGTACTGCGTAACGCCGAGCAGATGAGCCTGGCCGAAATCGAAGGCGGCATCGCCACCTTCGGCAAGAAGGCCCGTGACGGCAAACTGTCGATCGACGAGATGACCGGCGGTACCTTCACCATCACCAACGGTGGTACCTTCGGTTCGATGATGTCGACCCCGATCGTCAACCCGCCGCAGGCTGCAATCCTGGGCATGCACAACATCATCCAGCGTCCGATGGCCGTCAACGGCCAGGTCGTGATCCGTCCGATGATGTACCTGGCACTGTCCTACGATCACCGCCTGATCGATGGCAAAGAAGCCGTGACGTTCCTGGTGACCATCAAGAACCTGCTGGAAGACCCGGCTCGTCTGCTGCTGGACATCTGATAAACAGCTGCAGGCTGCAAGCGACAAGCTTCGAGCAGAAGCGTGTTCGCCTTGCCGCCTGCAGCTTGCCGCTTGACGCTAAAAGGAATCTTTTATGACCCAGAAATTCGACGTGGTAGTGATTGGTGCAGGTCCTGGCGGCTATGTAGCCGCGATCAAGGCTGCCCAGCTCGGCCTGAGCACTGCCTGTATCGAGAAGTACGTTGACGGCGAAGGCAAACTGGCCCTCGGCGGTACCTGCCTGAACGTGGGTTGCATTCCGTCCAAGGCGCTGCTGGACAGCTCCTGGAAGTACAAGGAAGCCAAAGAGAGCTTCAACGTGCACGGCATCTCCACTGGCGAAGTGAAGATGGACGTGGCTGCGATGGTTGGCCGCAAGGCTGGCATCGTCAAGAACCTGACCGGCGGCGTTGCCACCCTGTTCAAGGCCAACGGCGTCACTTCGATCCAGGGCCACGGCAAACTGCTGGCCGGCAAGAAAGTCGAAGTCACTAAGCCTGACGGCAGCACCGAAATCATCGAAGCCGAAAACGTGATCCTGGCCTCCGGTTCGCGTCCGATCGACATTCCGCCGGCTCCGGTCGACCAGAAAGTCATCGTCGACTCCACCGGCGCCCTGGAATTCCAGACCGTGCCAAAACGCCTGGGCGTGATCGGCGCCGGCGTCATCGGCCTGGAGCTGGGTTCGGTATGGTCGCGCCTGGGTGCCCAGGTGACCGTGCTCGAAGCCCTGGACACCTTCCTGATGGCAGCCGACACCGCTGTTGCCAAGGAAGGCCTGAAGACCCTGACCAAGCAAGGTCTGGACATCAAGCTGGGCGCTCGCGTGACCGGCTCGAAGGTCAACGGCGACGAAGTCGAAGTGACCTACACCGACGCCAACGGCGAGCAGAAGATCACCTTCGACAGGCTGATCGTTGCAGTCGGCCGTCGCCCTGTGACCACCGACCTGCTGGCTGCCGACAGCGGCGTGACCATCGACGAGCGCGGTTTCGTGTTCGTTGACGACTACTGCGCTACCAGCGTACCGGGCGTCTACGCCATCGGTGACGTGGTACGTGGCATGATGCTGGCGCACAAGGCCTCGGAAGAGGGCATCATGGTCGTCGAGCGCATCAAGGGCCACAAGGCCCAGATGAACTACGACCTGATCCCATCGGTTATCTACACCCACCCGGAAATGGCCTGGGTCGGTAAAACCGAGCAAGCCTTGAAGGCTGAAGGCGTTGAGGTTAACGTGGGCACCTTCCCGTTCGCGGCCAGCGGCCGTGCGATGGCGGCCAACGACACCGGTGGTTTCGTCAAGGTCATCGCCGATGCCAAGACCGACCGCGTTCTGGGTGTACACGTCATTGGCCCAAGCGCTGCCGAACTGGTGCAGCAGGGTGCAATCGCAATGGAATTCGGCTCCAGCGCCGAAGACCTGGGCATGATGGTCTTCTCCCATCCGACCTTGTCTGAAGCGCTGCACGAAGCCGCTCTGGCCGTGAATGGCGGTGCCATCCACGTAGCCAACCGCAAGAAGCGTTAAACAATAAGAAACCACGGCGGACGGCCCGTCGTGAGTCTTGCGTGCATGGCTCACCGCGGAAAGTCCGCCGGACTCGAACTCCCGGAGCATACCGGGGGCAAGCGGTCACAGGTGGCGCGGCACTCCACAGGAGCGCAGCGCCGAAGCGCAGTACCTAACGAAGACGGTAAAAAGCATGAATCTTCACGAGTATCAGGGTAAGCAGCTGTTCGCTGAATACGGCCTGCCAGTTTCCAAGGGTTTCGCAGTCGACACCCCTGAAGCTGCAGCAGAAGCCTGCGACAAGATCGGTGGCACCGAGTGGGTTGTAAAAGCCCAGGTTCACGCCGGTGGTCGCGGTAAAGCGGGCGGCGTAAAGCTGGTTCGCAGCAAAGAAGACGCCAAGGCGTTCGCTGCCCAGTGGTTGGGCAAGCGTCTGGTTACCTACCAGACCGATGCCAATGGTCAGCCAGTCACCAAGATCCTGGTTGAATCGTGCACTGATATCGCTAAAGAGCTGTACCTGGGCGCTGTCGTTGACCGTTCGAGCCGTCGTATCGTGTTCATGGCCTCCACCGAAGGTGGCGTGGACATCGAGAAAGTCGCTCACGACACTCCGGAAAAAATCATCAAGGCCACTATCGATCCACTGGTTGGCGCTCAGCCATTCCAGGGTCGCGAGCTGGCATTCCAGCTGGGTCTGGAAGGCAAGCAGGTTGCTCAGTTCGCCAAGATCTTCGTCGGTCTGGCCAAGCTGTTCAAAGAGCACGACCTGGCACTGCTGGAAGTGAACCCGCTGGTGATCAAGGCCGACGGCGATCTGCACTGCCTCGATGCCAAGATCAACATCGACGCCAACGCCATGTACCGTCAGCCCAAGCTGAAAACCTTCCACGACCCGTCGCAGGACGATCCTCGTGAAGCCCACGCTGCCAGCTTCGAGCTGAACTACGTGGCCCTGGAAGGCAACATCGGCTGCATGGTCAACGGTGCCGGCCTGGCCATGGGTACCATGGACATCGTCAACCTGCACGGCGGCAAGCCAGCCAACTTCCTCGACGTAGGTGGTGGCGCTACCAAAGAGCGCGTGACCGAAGCGTTCAAGATCATCCTGTCCGACAGCAATGTCGCGGCCGTACTGGTCAACATCTTCGGCGGCATCGTTCGTTGCGACATGATTGCCGAAGGCATCATCGGTGCAGTGAAAGAAGTTGGCGTTAAAGTGCCGGTTGTTGTTCGTCTGGAAGGCAACAACGCTGAACTGGGCGCCAAAGTACTGGCAGAAAGCGGTTTGAACATCATTGCGGCAACCAGCCTGACCGACGCTGCTCAACAAGTTGTCAAAGCTGCGGAGGGCAAGTAATGAGCGTCCTGATCAATAAAGACACCAAAGTCATCTGCCAGGGCTTCACCGGCTCGCAGGGTACCTTCCACTCCGAGCAAGCCATCGCCTACGGCACCAAGATGGTTGGCGGCGTGACCCCAGGCAAAGGCGGCACCACTCACCTGGGCCTGCCGGTGTTCAACACCGTGAAAGAAGCAGTAGCTGCTACCGGCGCCGACGCGTCGGTCATCTACGTACCGGCTCCTTTCTGCAAGGACTCGATCCTGGAAGCAGCGTTCGGCGGCATCAAGCTGATCGTGTGCATCACCGAAGGCATTCCTACCCTGGACATGCTCGATGCCAAGGTCAAGTGCGACGAGCTGGGTGTTACCCTGATCGGCCCTAACTGCCCAGGCGTCATCACCCCGGGCGAGTGCAAGATCGGCATCATGCCAGGTCACATCCACTTGCCAGGCAAGGTCGGTATCGTGTCGCGTTCCGGCACCCTGACCTATGAAGCCGTGAAGCAGACCACTGACGCCGGTTTCGGTCAGTCCACCTGCGTCGGTATCGGTGGCGACCCGATCCCGGGTTCGAACTTCATCGACATCCTGAAGCTGTTCCAGGAAGACCCGAAGACCGAGGCGATCGTGATGATCGGCGAGATCGGCGGTTCGGCTGAAGAAGAAGCGGCTGCCTACATCAAGGCAAACGTCACCAAGCCAGTGGTTTCCTACATCGCCGGTGTGACTGCCCCAGCGGGCAAGCGCATGGGCCATGCTGGCGCCATCATTTCGGGCGGCAAGGGTACTGCAGACGAGAAGTTCGCAGCCCTGCAGGACGCCGGTGTAAAAACCGTGCGTTCGCTGGCCGACATCGGCAAGGCCCTGGCCGAGCTGACCGGTTGGGAAGTGAAGAAGTAAGCTGCGGCTGACCTTCCACGCTTCGGCAAAGGCCACCCTCGGGTGGCCTTTGTGCTTTCTGGTGTACAACGCTGCCCCCTGTAGGGGCCGGCCTTGCCGGCGAAGCAGACAGCGCGGTCTTGCATAAAAGTCGGTCATCCACGCGACATGCATATTCGCTCATCGGACAAGCACCCCTCTGGCAGTGCGTTTTGCGGCCAGATTCGTTAACCTGTGCCCTCATTTTGTGCCAGCACCCCAAAAGGGAGCTACACGCTAAACGGGTCTGCTCCATCCGGGCAGGCAGCATTTCCCTCACCCAAGGGGAAGTCCCTCTCTAAATCCCGATTTCAGAAGTGTGGTATTTCCTTAATGAAAGTCTTGAAAGGCCAGGACATCCTGGCGCTTGGTTTTATGACGTTCGCGTTATTCGTGGGCGCAGGCAACATCATTTTCCCGCCTATCGTCGGCCTGCAATCGGGCCCCTACGTCTGGTTGGCCGCCCTGGGCTTTCTGGTCACTGCCGTGGGCCTGCCCGTGATCACCGTGGTGGCACTGGCCAAGGTCGGTGGCGGCATGGACGCGCTGAGCAGCCCGATCGGCAAGGTGGCCGGTGGCCTGCTGGCGGCTGCCGCGTACCTGGCCGTAGGCCCGCTGTTCGCCACCCCGCGTACCGCGACCGTGTCCTTCGAGGTAGGTGTTGCACCGCTGACCGGCGAGAGCCCGACCGCGTTGTTCATCTATAGCCTGGTGTACTTTGCCGTGGTGCTGGCCGTGTCCATGTACCCGGGCAAGCTGCTCGATACCGTCGGGCGCTTCCTGGCCCCGCTGAAGATCATCGCGCTGGCCGCGCTGGGCATCGCCGCGTTCATGCTGCCGGCCGGCACCATGGGGGTGGCGCAACCTGAATATGTCGCCGCGCCGTTCTCCCAGGGCTTCATCAATGGCTACCTGACCATGGATACCCTGGGCGCGCTGGTGTTCGGTATCGTCATCGTCAACGCGATCCGCTCGCGTGGCGTCGACTCGCCGCAACTGATCACCCGCTATGCCATCATCGCCGGCCTGATTGCCGGTGTCGGCCTGGCGCTGGTGTACATCAGCCTGTTCCGCCTGGGTGCGGGCAGCCACGAGATCGCCGCCGGTGCGAGCAATGGCGCGGCGGTGCTGCATGCCTATGTACAGCACACTTTCGGTTCGCTGGGCAGTGGCTTCCTGGCTGTACTGATCGCGCTGGCCTGCCTGGTCACCGCCGTGGGCCTGACCTGCGCCTGCGCCGAGTACTTCAGCCAGGTACTGCCGTTGTCGTACCGTATGCTGGTGGTGCTGCTGGCCGGCTTCTCGCTGGTGGTGTCGAACCTGGGCCTGACCAAGCTGATCGCGTTCTCGATCCCGGTGCTGACGGCAATCTACCCGCCCTGCATCGTGCTGGTGGCGCTGAGTTTCTGCGGCAACCTGTGGAACTCCCAGACCCGCATCATGGCCCCGGTCATGGCGGTGTCGCTGCTGTTCGGCGTGATCGACGCGCTCAAGGGCGCCAACCTCGCTGGCTGGCTGCCGGAGTCGCTGGCGCACCTGCCGCTGAGCGAGCAGGGCCTGGCCTGGCTGGTGCCTTCGGTGGCGATGCTGGCTGTTGCCGTGGTGCTTGACCGCATGCTCGGCAAGCCGCGCGAAGCGGTCGCTTGAGTGCCGGCCGCGGCAGGCGAGGGCCACAAGCCATGATCGCCTGCCGGGCCAGCCTCTGAAGAGCCCCGCATCCATTCGGATGCGGGGCTTTTTCGTCTCGGGGCCACGTGTCTTTTTGCCGCTGGCAGCGTCGAAAGGCGGACAATGCACCATCCTGTGCCATTTCTTCGGGAGCGCCATGAGCTTCATCCAGAACAACCTGATCAACCTGTTTGCCGCCTGCTGGTTCGTTGCCTGCTGGGGCGGCTACACCCGCTACGCCAGCTGGAAGGCCCGTGATACCGCCTGCCTGGCCAGCGTCATGCACCTGTACCGCGAGGACTGGATGCGCCGCATGCTGCTGCGCGACAACCGCATCGCCGACGCCAGCGTGATCGGCAACCTGGAGCGCAACGCATCGTTCTTCGCCTCCAGCACCCTGATCATCCTGGCCGGTATCCTCACCGTGCTGGGCGCCTCGGACCGCGCCTGGTCGCTGCTGGCCGACCTGCCGCTGGTACAGCAGACATCCCAGGGCATGTCCGAAATCAAACTGTTATGCCTGGCGATGGTTTTCGTGTACGCCTTCTTCACCTTCAGCTGGTGCATGCGCCAGTACAACTTCGCCGCCGTGCTGGTGGGCTCGGCACCGATGATCGGCGAGCGTCAGGTCAGCGAGCAGGAGCGCAAGGCCTTCGCTCTGCGCGGGGCGCGGGTGATCTCGCTGGCGGCCAACCAGTTCAACTTCGGGCTGCGCTCGTACTATTTCGGCATGGCCTTGCTCAGCTGGTTCATCAGCCCCTGGCTGCTGATGCTGATGAGCACCGGGGTAGTACTGGTGCTGTACCGCCGCGAGTTTCATTCCGACGTGCTCGACGTGATGGTCTATACCCCTACAGAGGCGCCATTGCCTGAGCCGAACAAGGAACCGGTCGCATGAGTATTCCGTTCTGGTGTGTGTTGATCAGCGCACTGCTGATCTATGTGGCGCGGGTGCCGGTGGCGCGTGCGATGAAGCAACAGGGCAGCTACGACAACCACCTGCCGCGCAGCCAGCAGGCGCAACTGACCGGCATGGGCGCCCGGGCGGTGGCGGCGCACCAGAACAGTTTCGAAGCATTCATGTTGTTCGCCGTAGGTGTATTGATGGCGCACACCACCCAGACCCAGGGTTTTCTGATCGATACCCTGGCGATCATCTTCGTGATCGCACGGATCATCTACCTGCCGCTGTATTGGTATGACTTTGCGTGGCAGCGCAGCCTGGTCTGGTCGATCGGGCTGATCTGTTCATTGTTGCTGATGCTCAGCCCGACCTTTCGCCAACTTCTGGCCTGACATGAAAAAACCCGACCTGAGTCGGGTTTTTTCATTAAAGCGCAGTTGCTTACTTGGCAGGTTCTGCCGGGGCGGCTTCTGGTGCTGGCGTCACAGGAGCGGCCTGGTTGTTTTCTTCTGCACGCTTTTGTTCGGCTTCAGCACTGTCTTTGGCGGCTTCGGCGTTTTCTTTGGCGGCGTCGTTCATCTTATCCTGAGCGTCGTCCATTTTCTTCTGGGCTTGCTCGGCATGTTCTTGAGCGTCCTGGGCTTTGTTTTCGCTGGCTTTATCGCAAGCAGCGAGGCCCAGGGCGGCGGCCAGCATAACGGCAAAGGCAATGGGTTTACGCATGGGGTGTTTCTCCTTGTGGAATAGAGTTGCTTGAATTATCTGAGTTCAAGTAAGCGACATAAGTTCCGCGTCGTTTGCACATATATAAGTGCCGGATCCATATAGACTTTCCCTCAGGCTTATGCAGCACCTGAGTTATTGCACAAGGAGCTGACCGTGAATGAACCGTCACCGTTGATGGCCCAGGCCGAACGTTTTCTTTCGGCGCTGCGCCATTGCCAGTTGTTGAAGATGCGCGTAGAGCGCGCCGATGCCGATGGCATCACGCTGTGCCTGCCGTACTCGCCGCAGATCGTGGGCAACCCGCAGAGCGGCGCGATCCATGGCGGTGCAATCACCACGCTGATGGACACTGCGCTGGGCATGGCCACCCTGTGCGCCCTGGCCGAGTTCGAGGTGTGCCCGACCCTGGACCTGCGCATCGACTACATGCACCCGGGGCAGGCCGACAAGGCGGTGTATGGCCAGGCGCAGTGCTACCGGGTCACCCGCGATGTGATCTTCATCCGCGGCTGCGCCTACCAGGACGACCCCGGCGAGCCGATTGCCCAGGTGGTGGGCACCTACATGCGCCTGGGCAAGGACATCAAGGGCGGCCTGGGCTTCGGCCGGCAGCTCAAGGCGGTGGCGCAATGATTCCCGCGGACGTGCATGCACAGCTGCGCCAGGCGCATGCCCAGGGCAACTACGCGCCATTGCTGCAACTGATCCCCTACGCCAGCCTGATCGGCATCCAGTGCAGCCGTGACGGCGACGACCTGCTGTTCTGCCTGCCGGCCAGTGCCGACAATATCGGCAACCCGTTGCTGCCGGCGATCCATGGGGGGGTGATCGCCGGGTTCATGGAACTGTCGGCGGCGCTGTACCTGCTGATTTTCAGCGAAAGCGCGAGCATTCCCAGGATCATCGACTTTTCCATCGATTACCTGCGCGCCGGCCTGTACCGCGATACCTATGCGCGGTGCCAGCTGTGGCGTCAGGGGCGGCGGGTGACCAACGTCGCGATCACCGCCTGGCAGGGCGACCCGGACCAGCCCATCGCCACGGCCCGTGCGCATTTCAAGATCAAAGAACTGCCCGTGCCCTTGAAATAGATATGCCAGCCCCCATCTGCTGTTCATCCCGCCACGAAAGGCCGGACGCTGCCCCGCGGGGGCCGTCGGCCCGAGTGACTACTGCCATCAGATCGGAGTGTTGAAGACCATGAGTGTGGAAACTCAAAAAGAAACCCTGGGCTTCCAGACCGAGGTGAAGCAGCTGCTGCACCTCATGATCCATTCGCTGTACTCGAACAAGGAAATCTTCCTTCGCGAATTGATTTCCAACGCCTCCGACGCCGTCGACAAACTGCGCTTCGAAGCCCTGGCCAAGCCCGAGCTGCTCGAGGGCGGCAGCGACCTGAAGATTCGCGTGAGCTTCGACAAGGCGGCCAATACCGTCACCCTGGAAGACAACGGCATCGGCATGAACCGCGATGACGTGATCACCCACCTGGGCACCATCGCCAAGTCCGGCACTGCCGACTTCATGAAGAACCTCACCGGTGACCAGAAGAAAGACTCGCACCTGATCGGCCAGTTCGGTGTGGGCTTCTACTCGGCGTTCATCGTCGCCGACCAGGTCGATGTCTACAGCCGCCGCGCCGGTACTCCGGCGAGCGAGGGCGTGCACTGGTCGTCCAAGGGCGAGGGCGAGTTCGAAGTCGCCACCGTGGACAAGGCCGAGCGCGGTACGCGCATCGTGCTGCACCTGAAAAAAGGTGAAGACGAATTCGCCGATGGCTGGCGCCTGCGCAACATCATCAAGAAGTACTCCGACCATATCGCCCTGCCGATCGAACTGCCCAAGGAAGCGGCTGCCGCCGAAGGCGAAGAGCAGCCGGCCGTGGAGTGGGAAACCGTCAACCGTGCCAGCGCGCTGTGGACCCGTCCGCGTACCGAGATCAAGGACGAGGAATACCAGGAGTTCTACAAGCACATCGGCCACGATTTCGAAAACCCGCTGGCCTGGAGCCACAACAAGGTCGAAGGCAAGCTGGAGTACACCTCGCTGCTGTACGTGCCGGCCCGTGCGCCGTTCGACCTGTACCAGCGTGAAGCGCCACGCGGCCTGAAGCTGTACGTGCAGCGCGTGTTCGTGATGGACCAGGCCGAATCGTTCCTGCCCTTGTACCTGCGCTTCATCAAGGGTGTGGTCGACTCCAACGACCTGTCGCTGAACGTGTCGCGCGAGATTCTGCAGAAAGACCCGATCATCGATTCGATGAAGTCGGCGCTGACCAAGCGCGTGCTGGACATGCTCGAGAAGCTGGCCAAGAACGAGCCCGAGCAGTACAAGGGCTTCTGGAAGAACTTTGGCCAGGTGCTCAAGGAAGGCCCGGCGGAAGACTTCGCCAACAAGGAGAAGATCGCCGGGCTGCTGCGCTTTGCCTCCACCCATGACGACAGCGGCGAGCAGAGCGTGTCCCTGGCCGACTACCTGGCACGTGCCAAGGAAGGTCAGGACAAGATCTATTTCCTCACCGGCGAGTCCTACGCGCAGGTACGCAACAGCCCGCACCTGGAAGTCTTCCGCAAGAAAGGCATCGAAGTGCTGCTGCTGACCGACCGCATCGACGAGTGGCTGATGAGCTACCTGAGCGAGTTCGACGGCAAGGGCTTCGTCGACGTGGCCCGTGGCGACCTGGACCTGGGCAAGCTGGACTCCGAGGAGGACAAGAAGGCTCAGGAAGAAGTGGCCAAGGACAAGGAAGGCCTGGTCGAGCGTCTGAAAGCTGCGCTGGGCGATACCGTCAGTGAAGTGCGCGTGTCGCACCGCCTGACCGATTCGCCGGCGATCCTGGCCATCGGTGAACAGGACATGGGCCTGCAGATGCGCCAGATCCTCGAAGCCAGCGGGCAGAAGGTGCCGGACTCCAAGCCGATCTTCGAATTCAACCCGGGTCACCCGCTGATCGAGAAGCTGGACAACGAGCAGAGCGAAGACCGTTTCGCCGACTTCTCGCATATCCTCTTCGATCAGGCCGCCCTGGCGGCGGGCGACAGCCTCAAGGATCCGGCGGCGTATGTGCGTCGACTGAACAAGCTGCTGGTCGAACTGTCGGCGTAAGCAGTTGCAGGAAAGCCCGCTTCGGCGGGCTTTTTTCATTGTGCAAGGAGGGGTTCATGAGCAACGTGACGATCGAGTCGCTGGTGTACAAGCTTGACGGCAAGGTGTACGAAAGCCGCCTGGTGTATACCCACGGCGCCAAGGAACAGCCGGGCCTGGTGATGGCGCCGAACTGGATGGGCATCGGCGAGGGCGCCGAGCGCATTGCCAGGGAGGTGGCGGCCCAGGGCTATGTGGTGCTGCTGGCTGACCTGTATGGGCAGACGCTGCGCCCATCCAACATGGATGAAGCGGGGGCGGCGATGATGCCGCTGAAAAATGATCGGGTCGAGCTGCGCAAACGCATGAAGGCGGCGCTGGATCAGTTGCTGGGGCAATCGAAGGCAGTGCTTGCGCCGGGCAAGCTGGCCACCTTCGGCTTCTGCTTCGGCGGTTGCTGCGCACTGGAGCTGGCCCGTGAAGACCAGCGTCTGCGCGCTGCGGTGTCGTTCCATGGTACGCTGGACACGCCGCTGCCGGCCCAGGAGGGCAAGGTGTCGGCAGCGTTGCTGGTGTTGCACGGTGCAGCCGACCCGCTCGTGCCGCGCGAGCAACTGCCTGCCTTCGAGGCCGAGATGGATGCGGCCAAGGCTGACTGGCAGCTGGTGAGCTACGGAGGCGCGGTGCATTCGTTCACCGACCCCGCAGCGAACGTGCCAGGCAAGATGAAGTACGACGCCAGGACGTCCAAGCGCGCGTTCCAGGCGATGCACACCCTGCTGCGGGAAGTGTTCCAGGCCTGATGGCCTCTTCGCTGGCAAGCCCGCTCCTGCCTCTGTAGGAGCCGGCCTTGCCGGCGAATCTCAAGGCAACTCGATTCGCCCGATCTCGCCCGGTACCACCGGCCAATCCCCGGCCGCCCAGCGTGCCCGTGCCTGCTCGATCAGCGCCGGGTCACTGGCGACGAAGTTCCAGTTCATCCGCCGCGGCCCGTCCAGTGCGTCGCCGCCAATGATCACCAGGTGGCATTCGCTGTCGGCGTACAGGCTCATCGCTTCGCCTTCGGGCAGCACCACCAGGCTGCATGGCTCCAGTGGCTGATCGTCAAGGCTCGCCTCACCGTCGAGTACATAAACTGCCCGTTCAGCGTGTTCGGCGGGAATCAGCAGCGTGCTCGCCGCCTGCATGCGCACCTCGGCATATAGGGTCGCTGACAACACCGGCACTGGCGAGGTCAGGCAAAACCCCGTGCCCGCGATCATGCGGATACTCACCCCCAGCGCATCGCTGCTCGGCAAGCTGGCCGCCGGGTGATGGCTGTAGTGCCCCGGCCCCTGTTCGTGATCCTTCGGCGAGGCCAGCCACACCTGCAGCCCGTGCAGGCGCTTGGGCTGACCCAGCAGCTCCGGCGGGGTGCGCTCGATATGCGCCACGGCGCTGCCGGCGGTCATCCAGCTCACCTCGCCGGCACTCACGCGCTGATCCGAGCCCAGGCTGTCCTTGTGCTGCAACTGGCCTTCGAACAGGTAGGTGAGGGTGGACAGGCCGATGTGCGGGTGCTGGCGAATGTCCATGCCACGCCCGGGCGGGTAGTCGGTCGCCAGCATGTGATCGAAGAACACGAACGGCCCGACGCTACGCCGCCGTGCCGAAGGCAGCGGGCGCAGGATGGGTTGGCCTTCGACGGATTCGGCGCGCGGGCGGATTACCAGGGGAGGGTTCATCAGGGGCACCAGGGCGATGGAAATAATTGGAAGCATAACCTGCCCGGTGCCCGGGCTGAACCGTTGTGCCCGGCGGCAGGTCTACCCTGGGTCAATTGCACAAGGGGATTGCGATGTGGGCCAGGACGCTGGGGTGCCTGTTGCTGTCGGTGACGCTGTCGGGCATGGCCCAGGCGCGGGAGTACCGCTACAGCGACGCGCACCTGCATTATGTCGATTTCTTCCAGGAAAGCGCCGGCATGGACGAGTTGCTCAAGGCCATGGATGCGGCGCGTATCGATCAGTCGATGATCTCGGGTGTGGCGGTGGCCAAGAAATGGCATGAAGACGAGCCCAAGCGCCCGCGCTACTACGCCGGCGATGATGCCGCAGCCTACTGGTACAGCGCCACCGACATCTATGTGGCAGCGGCGCTGCAACAGTTGCCCGAGCAGCAGCGCCAGCGCTTTCACCCGTTTCTGACCGGCTTCAACCCGGTGGACAAGAACGCGGCCACCCATATCGAGCGCATGCTCGAGCTGTTTCCCGGCTTGTGGCAGGGCATCGGCGAAGTCTTCACCCGCCACGACGACCTGACGGCGTTGACCAGCGGCGACACGCCACGGGCCAACAACGAAGCGCTGGGCCTCATCTATCAGCTGGCGGCCAGGCACGACATGCCGGTGCTGATCCACTCCAACATCACCTCCAAGCGCGAACGCAACCCACTGTACTTGGAAGAGATCGAGCAGCCCCTGCGCGAGCACCCCGATACCCGTTTCATCTGGGCCCACGCCGGCACCAGCATGGAGATTCACCGCCACCAGACCCAGCTGGACTTTCTGCTGCCGACCCTGACGCGCATGCTCGAGCGTTATTCGAACCTGTACATCGACCTGTCGTGGAGCGTGCTCCAACCCTACCTGCTGGACGACAAGGGCGTGCCACGGCCCGAATGGGTTGCGCTGGTGGAGCGCTTCCCCGAGCGTTTCATGCTCGGTTCCGATGTGGTCGGCCGCTTCGCCAGCCTGGGCGAGCAACTGCACGGGTTCGACCGGTTCCTGGATGCCTTGCCCGAGGCCGTGGCGCACAAGGTGGCCAAGGACAACTTTCTCGCGGTACTGCCCAGGTCACGCTGATGTCATCAGCCTGTCATGCAAGCCCCATAGCCTGCCGCCATCAACCTGATGGAGAGCAGTATGTCGAAGAGTCGTTTGGGCGCCCTGGCCGCGCTGATGCTGGTGAGTGCGGTGGCCGGTGCAGAGGTGCGCGTGCAGGGGCCGGTGGAGTACGGCGTGTTCCAGACCCGCCACCAGGACTTCCAGCCCGGTGAACGGGTATTGACCCAGACCAACCAGACCCTGGAGCACACCGACCGGGTGCCGGCCCGTCTTGGCAGCAAGTTCGGCCTGCGCTATCGCCTTGAAGGCAAGGTGGCCGAAGACACGCCCCTGACGCTGCTGTACCTGACCCCCGGGGTGATCACCCCCGACGGCCAGCGCCATGACAAGTTCGAGGTGGTGCAGAAACTGGTGCCGGGGGCCGCGCAGGATGTCATGGCCTATGAATTTACCGAGCACCACGAAGTGGTACCGGGCCAGTGGCACTTCATGGTGTTCCAGGGGGACCGCCTGCTGGCCGAGCAGCGCTTCATCGTGCAATGAGGCATGCGCCGCCTGCGCTCGCAATGACAAGGCGTTTTGATATCACTTTTTCGTCTTACGCAAAAATCTCAAGGGCCGATACCTTCTAATAAGCACGTCAGCTGCATGACCGATGCAGCGCTTTTGGAGGGAACCGGAAGATGAGCTTGAGACGTTTGAACATTGCGCCGCGGGCAGGTCTGGGGTTTGGTCTGGTAGCGTTGCTGGTGTTTGCATTGGGGGCCTTCTCGCTCCTGCAGATGAGCAGCATGCGCCAGCAGTCCGAACAGGTCGACAGCAACTGGCTACCCAGTGTGATCTCGGTGGGGCAGATCAGCCAGGACATGTTCCGGATACGGGCACTGACCCTGCGCCTGCTGCTCAACAGCGACAACGCCGCGCAGCAGCAGACCCATTCACGCATCGAGCAGATCAAGGGCGAGCTGGGCAAGGAACAGCAACGCTACCAGGCCCTGATTGCATTGCCCGAGGAGCAGGCGCTGTTCGACCGCTACCTCAAGCTCGAGCAGCAGTACCTGAGCTATCAGGCACGGGTAGTGCAGATGGCCCTGCAGGGCCAGACAACGGAGGCGGTGGCGCTGGTCAACGGTGAGATGAACCAGCTGGCCGATCAGCTCACCACCACCCTCAACGAGCTGATCGCCCTCAACAACCATCACGCCAACATGGCCACCGAGCTTGCCGGCACGGTGTATGAGCGTGCCCGCGTGTGGGTGGTCGGCCTGCTGGTGGCCGCACTGGTGCTCACCGTGGTGCTGGCGCTGACCCTGACCCGCAGTATCGTGCGCCCGCTGGCGCAATCGCTGCAGGTGGCCGAGGTGGTCGCCACCGGCGACCTGACCCCGCAGATCAACGTGGAGGGCAGTGACGAGCCGGCGCGCTTGCAGGCGGCCCTCAAGCAGATGCAGCAGAGCCTGCGCGATACCATCGGGCGTATTTCCGATTCGTCCAACCAACTGGCCTCGGCGTCCGAAGAGCTCAGCGCAGTGACCGAGGACGCTACCCGCGGCCTGCACCAGCAGACCCAGGAAATCGAGCAGGCCGCCACCGCCGTGAACCAGATGACCGCCGCGGTGGAAGAGGTGGCGAGCAATGCGGTGGCCACCTCCCAGGCCTCGACCGAGTCCGATCGCATTGCCCGTCAGGGGCGCGAGCAGGTGCGCCTCACGGTAGCGTCGATCGAGGCGCTGGCCGATGGCTTTACCGCCAATGCCGCGGAAGTCGGGCAGTTGGCCGAGCAGGTGCACGGCATCACCAAGGTGCTGGATGTGATCGGTTCGATCGCCGAGCAGACCAACCTGCTGGCCCTGAACGCGGCCATCGAGGCGGCGCGGGCGGGGGACGCCGGGCGCGGTTTTGCAGTGGTGGCCGACGAGGTACGGGCACTGGCCCATCGTACCCAGCAGTCGACACGGGAAATCGAACAGATGATCGGTGGCATCCAGGAGGGTACCGACCGGGCGGTGGAGGGCATGCAGCAGACCAACCAGCGTGCCCAGGGCACCCTGGATGGCGCGCATGCGGCGGGTACGGCGCTGGAAGAGATTGCCACGGCCATCAGCCTGATCAACGAGCGCAACCTGGTGATCGCCAGTGCGTCCGAGCAGCAGGCACAGGTGGCGCGGGAGGTGGACCGCAACCTGACCAACATCCGCGACCTGGCGCTGCAGAGCTCGGCGGGGGCCAACCAGACCAGCGCGGCGAGCCAGGCGTTGTCGCAGCTGGCCATCGAGCTCAATACGCTGGTGGGCAGGTTTTCGGTGTAACGCCTTTGGCCTTGCCGGCGAATTGCTCCGAAAGCCGCAAACAAAAACGCCCCGAACCAGTCGGGGCGTTTCTACAGCAGGGGCGAGCCCTTGCTTACTTGCCAGCCCAGCGCTTGAGCACCAGGGTGGCATTGGTGCCGCCGAAACCGAAGCTGTTGCTCATCACGGTGTCGATCTTGGCATTTTCGCGGGTTTCGCGCAGAACTGGCAGGTCGGCCACTTCCGGGTCCAGCTCGTCGATGTTGGCGGAGCCGGCAATGAAGTTGCCTTCCATCATCAGCATGCAGTAGATCGCCTCGTGAACGCCGGCAGCGCCCAGGGAGTGGCCCGACAGGCTCTTGGTGGAGCTGATGGCCGGGGCCTTGTCGCCGAACACTTCACGCACACCCTTCATTTCGGCAACGTCACCGACCGGGGTCGAGGTGCCGTGGGTGTTCAGGTAGTCGATCGGGGTGTCGACGGTGGACAGCGCCTGCTGCATGCAGCGGATCGCGCCTTCGCCACTTGGGGCAACCATGTCGTAACCGTCGGAGGTCGCGCCGTAGCCAACGATTTCGGCGTAGATCTTCGCGCCACGGGCCAGAGCGTGCTCCAGCTCCTCGACCACTACCATGCCGCCACCGCCGGCGATGACGAAACCGTCACGGTCGGCATCGTAGGCGCGCGAGGCTTTTTCCGGGGTGTCGTTGCGCTTGCTGGACAGTGCGCCCATGGCGTCGAACAGGAACGACTGGCTCCAGTGCTCTTCTTCACCGCCACCGGCGAACACCACGTCCTGCTTGCCCATCTGGATCTGTTCCATCGCGGTACCGATGCAGTGCGCGCTGGTGGCGCACGCCGAGGCGATGGAGTAGTTCAGGCCCTTGATCTTGAACGGGGTGGCCAGGCACGCCGACACGGTGCTGCTCATGGTGCGGGTAACGCGGTATGGGCCGACGCGCTTGACGCCTTTTTCACGCAGGATGTCCAGCGCTTCCATCTGGTTCAGGGTCGAGGCGCCGCCGGAACCGGCGATCAGACCGGTGCGCGGGTTGGACACCTGCTCTTCGCTCAGGCCCGAGTCCTTGATCGCGTCCTGCATCGCCAGGTAGGCGTAGGCGGCAGCGTGACCGACGAAGCGATAGACCTTGCGGTCGATCAGCTCTTCGAGGTTGAGGTCGATGGAACCGGAAACCTGGCTGCGCAGCCCCATTTCCTTGTATTCCGGGTTGAAACGGATGCCCGGACGGCTTTTACGCAGGTTTTCGGAGACGGTCTCTTTGTCATTGCCCAGGCACGATACGATGCCCAGACCTGTGATTACGACGCGGCGCATGCGAATAACCCTTAGAAATTTTCAGTGGAGGTAAATACACCGACCCGAAGGCCTTCGGCGGTGTAGATCTCGCGGCCGTCGACGCTGACCGAGCCATCGGCGATGGCCATGTTCAGCTTGCCTTTCAGGACGCGCTTGATGTGGATGTTATAGGTGACTTTCTTGGCGGTCGGCAGTACCTGACCGAAGAACTTCACTTCGCCCGAACCCAGGGCCCGGCCACGGCCTGGCAGGCCTTGCCAGCCCAGGAAGAATCCGACCAGCTGCCACATGGCATCCAGGCCCAGGCAGCCTGGCATCACCGGGTCGCCTTCGAAATGGCAGGCGAAGAACCACAGGTCTGGACTGATATCCAGCTCGGCGACCAACTCACCTTTGCCGTACTTGCCACCCTCTTGGCTGATGTGCGTGATGCGATCCACCATCAGCATGTTAGGGGCGGGCAGTTGCGCGTTACCTGGGCCGAACAGCTCACCGCGACTGCAGCGCAGCAGGTCTTCCCGGGTAAAGGCGTTTTGTTTGGTCATGCGAGCTCCTCAATAGTCACCGTGCGGCACGGGGTAGATCTTCCCGACCGACCCAAAAGCCTCAGGCTTGGGGCGGCAGCCTACACATAGACTATTGCGTTGTAGTGAAAGTCACAGCACAGGGGACGAAGATGTACACTTGTGCACTGAAATTTTTATGACAAGCCCGGCAAGGGCCCGGTTCAGTCTGTAAGACTGCCGCACTTTAGCATTTATCGCCAGTCACAGATGCCTGTGCGGGCAGCCAGCGTTGCAGAATCTGCTGCAGATCAATGCGTTTGAACGGCTTGGTCAGGTAGTCGTTCATGCCGGCGGCCAGGCAGCGTTCGCGATCGCCCTGCAGCGCGTTGGCAGTCAGGGCGATGATCGGCATGGCTGCGGCATGGGGGATCTGGCGGATGCGCCGGGTGGCCTCGTAGCCGTCGATGACCGGCAGGCGGCAATCCATCAGCGTGGCGGCAAAGCGCTGGCGGCTGGCCAGCGCCACCGCCTGGGCGCCATCGGCGGCCACGCACACCTCGAACCCCAGGCTGCGCAGCATGGCCTGGGTCACGGCCTGGTTCACCGGGTTGTCCTCCACCAGCAGGATGCGCCGGCCCTGGCCAGGGTCACTGTTGTCGGCCCTGGGCGCAGGCAGCGTGGGGTTCTGCTGCATGCATAGCGCCAGCGGCATTTCCAGGGTAAAGGTCGAGCCCCTGCCTTCACGGCTTTCGGCACGCAGCGTGCCGCCCATGCGCTCGGTCAGGGTGCGGGCGATAGACAGCCCCAGGCCGGTACCGCCGTAACGTCGTGAAATAGAACTGTCGGCCTGCTGGAAGGCCACGAACATGGTTTCCAGGCGCTCGCTGTCGATACCGATGCCGGTATCGCGCACCGCACAGGTGAACCAGATCAGTTGTCGGTCCAGTACCTGCCAGCGCGGTTCGATCTGCACGCTGCCGTGTTCGGTGAACTTCAGCGCATTGCCGATCAGGTTCACCAGCACCTGGCGGATGCGGGTCGGGTCGCCGGCCACGCGCAACTGTTCCATGCCCGGCGGCAGTGGCGCCAGCAGCAGCAATCCGCGCTGCTGGGCGACATGCTGGAACGACTGCGTGCAACTGCCCAGCAGCTCGGCCAGGTTGAACTCGATGTGCTCCAGCTCCAGCGTCGTGCGCTCGATCCGCGAGAAGTCGAGGATGTCGTTGATCACCTTGAGCAGATGGCCGGTGGACTCGCTGGCCACGGCCGCGTACTCGCTCTGTTCTTCGCTCAGCGCGGTGGTCTGCAGCAGTTGCAGCATGCCCAGCACCCCGTTCATGGGGGTGCGCAGCTCGTGGCTCATCATCGCCAGGAAGTCCGACTTGGCCTTGTTCGCCTGTTCCGCTTCCTCGCGGGCCTGGATCAGCTGGGCGATGGCCTGTTGCTGCTCGTGGCTGGCCTGTGCCAGGCCGCTGGCCAGGTTGTTGATGTGGCGGGCCAGGTGGCCCAGCTCGCTGTCGTCGACCACCGGCAGCGGCGCATTGAAGTCGCCTTTCTGGATGGCCTTGACCGCGTGCCCCATGTCGCTGATCGGACGCGACAGGCTGCGCGCCAGGCGCCGTGCGAGGATGAAGGTGAACAGCAGGGCGAACAGGGCCAGGATCGCGGCCTTGATCACGATTTCCTGCTGGCGCTGGTTGAAGGCGTCATCGGACATGCCCACGATCACCCGGCCCAGGTAATCGTCCTTGCGGGTCGAGGCCGAGCCGCCGTTGTGCAGGAAATCGCTGTCCAGAAAGATCCGCTGCAGGCGGATAGGCGCCTGGAACACCTCGACCTGCTGGGGGCGGTTCTCGTGCTCGTCGGCCTGCTCGACATACACCAGGATGTGGTTTTCGCTGTCCTGCACTTCGAGAAAGCGCACGTGCGGAATGGTCAGGGTGGCGCGCATCAGGCTCTCGAGCACTTCGTCATTGCCCGAAATGACCCCGTACTCCGAGGCCGGTGCCAGCTGGTTGGCGATCAGCTGGCCGGTATGGTTGAGCTCCTGGCGCAAGTCCTGGATGCGTACGAAGGTGAAGAAGCTGATCAGCAGCAACGTCAGCAGCAGGGCCGGCCCCAGGCTGATGATCTGGGTGCGGGTACTGATATCCCAGGTCAGTTTTTTCATCGGTGCTTCTCTCCTGCGGCCACGGCCTGCTGTGCGGCCACCGGGTCTATCGCCTCGATGCCCAGGGCTCGGGCCACCTGCTGGTTGCCGGCCACGCGAAATCGCTCGGGGTACAACGTCCGCGGCCAGGCCGCCGGCGGCTGGTCGAGCAGGCGGTCGAGCACCGCCAGCCAGTCATGCTGGTCGCTCAGGGTACTGGCCAGCCCGCCGGCGCGCACGAACCCGGCATTCGGACCGATCAGCGGGACCTGGCGTGCATAGCTGCTCAGCAGCAGGTGCTTGGCCGTGGTGGCGTTGTACAGCAGTGGGTCGTCCAGGCCCAGTAGCACATCGCTGTTTTTGAGCACGGCCTGCAGCGGCCGATTGTCACGCGGGTCGGGCCAGGCCTGGGCGATGATCTCAAGGCGCAGCGCCTTGGCCGCCTGGCGCAGCTCGTCGAGCAGGAACCGGCTGTTCTCGGTATATAGCACACCAATGCGCCTGGCCTGGGGCAGCAGGTAGTGGGCCAGGCGCAACTGGCGCGCGGGCGGCGGGTCGCTCCACAGCAGGCTCAGGTAGGACGGGCGTCGGTCGCCCAGGTGCCGGCTGGCCTGTACCCGGCTGACCCGCAAGGCCAGCGTCGGCGGGCCTTCGGCCTGTTTCAGGCGCCAGTCCAGTGCGGCCAGGTCGAGCAGAATCAGGCGCGTGCCCGGCTTGAGCCTGTGCCCAGCAGGCAGTTCTGACACGGCGGTGAAGCGCACGTGATCGGTGGGGCGCTGCGCGCGCAGGGCGGTGACGAAGTCGCGCACGCCTGCATTGCCCTGGGCGGCGGTAACCAGAATGTCTGCGGCCGCCAGTGCGCTCAGCGGCCACGCCAGCATCAGCACCAGGCAAGCGTGCAGCAGGCGCATCAGAATTCCAGCTCCGCGCTCAGGTACAGCACCTGCCGGCTGTCGTAGCGGTTCTGCCAGTTGCTGGTGGGCTCGTCATCCAGGCGTTGCTGAAGCATCCCGGCCAGCTCCAGGCTGGCGTTGCGGATGGGGATGCGCCTGGCCACGCGCAGGTCGACACGCTCGAAGCGGTACTGGTTGAGGGCGTCGTCGCCGTAGTAGAACACTGCGCTCGACCAGCCTCGGCCCCAGTCGCGCAGCCAGCCGGCCGAGCCGCTGTTGCGTGCGCTGAGGTGGCGGTCATCGGGGTTGCTGGCCCAGGCATCCACATAGGCGTAGGTCAGGCGCAGGCGGTCGGCACTGCGCAGTTGCCAGTCCAGTTGCGCCTCGCTGCCGGTGAAACGCGCCTTGTTGGCGTTGCTGGCGATGGGCCGGTTGTTGCGCAGCGGTTCGCTGACCATTCCGGTGAGCTGGTCATGGAACAGCTTGATGTCCAGGCTCAGGCCGATTTCGCTGAAAAAGCCGTTGTAGCCCAGCTCCTGCGAGCGCATGCGTTCCTGGTCGAGGTCGCCCGGGCCGCGGGTGGTGACGAAGTACTCGGCGTGGCGCTGGCCGAAAGCGGCCGGGCGCAGGTTGTCGACGCGGTAGCTCCAGTTGACGTTGTTCTCGAACATGTCCGGCGAGCGTACCGCTTCCGAGTACACCGCACGCAGGCCGTGGCGCGGGGTGATCAGGTAGTTCACGGCCAGGCGTGGGGCCAGCGAGCTGCCCGCCAGCCGGGTGTCCTCGAACATCGCGCCGCCCTGCACGATCCAGTGTTCGTCGGCGCGCCACTCGAGCTGGCCGAACAGGCGCCAGGTGGTGTCGTCGAGGCTGCCATCGTAGTAGGTCTGCGAGTCGGCCCGGTCGTAGCGGTAGGCGACGCCGCTGACCAGGCGCAGGCTGTTGCTCAGGCTCAGGGTGTCCTGCAGCTCCAGGTCCAGGCGGCTTTCGCGGGTACTCTGGTCGATGTCGCCGCACACCGGGTTGGCACCGCCGTTGTGCCACTGCTGGCGGACCTCGCGGGCCAGCGCCTGCTCCTGGTCGCTGCCGGGAGGAATCGGCGCGTCGATGTTGCGGGCCAGGCGTTCGGTATAGCCCGGGTTGAGCCGCCACAGCTGCGCCAGTTGCGGGCTGAAGGCGATGGCCGCATCGCACGCGCGCCACACCTGCTGGCGATCCCAGTGCAACGCCGAACCCTGCAGGTACAGACTGTGCCACGGGTCCAGGTCGATGTTCCAGCGTACCGAGGCGGCGTAGTCCTTGGCATTCACGTCGGCGTTCGCCCCTGCGCCGCTAACGCCGGGGAACACCGGGGTGTAGGCATAGGGGCGCTGCTCGCTGCCTTCCTTGGCGGAAAACTGCCAGTCCAGGCTCTGCTCGGCGTTCAGCGCATGGCTGGCGCTCAGGCTCAGGCGGGTCAGGCGGCGGCCATCGCGGTAGTGCTGGCCCTGCGCGTTGTGGTCAAAGCCGTCGTCCTGCTGGCCCGACAGCGACAGGCGCAGGTCGCCGCCTTCCCAGCCCAGGCCCTGGCTGGCGTACCAGTCGTCGATGCCGCGCTGGCCGCGGATCACCTTGAGCCGCGTGCCATGGCTGTCGGCCGGGCTGCGGGTGAGGATGTTGACCACCGCCATCAGTGCATTGGCGCCATAGCTGACGGTGTTGGGCCCGCGGAACACCTCGATGCGCTCGATATCCTCCAGTGCCAGCGGGATATCGCCCCAGTCCACCGTCGCCAGCCCCGCGCGGTACACCGAACGGCCATCGACCAGCACCTGCATGCGCCGCGCATCGTTGACGCTGCTGCCGTGGTAGTTGGCCGCCGGCTGGTTGCCCGCGCCGTAGCCGACCATCATGCCGGGCACCAGGCGCAGCAGTTCGGGTACGTTGCGCGCGCCGCTGGCGCGGATCAGCTCACTGTCGAGCACGCTCATGCTGCCGGGCACCGCCGCCGGCGACTGCCTGAGGCGGGTGGCGGTCAGGATCTGCGGCAGCGCCTGGCTGTCGACGAACAGGTCGTCCGCCACCGCCGGACCGCCCAGCAGGGCAGTCAGCAGAACCAGCGGGCGCGAGGGGGGAGGGCCAAGATGCACGGCGCGGCCTTGATGGCGGGTATCGAGCGGGCATGTTAACCGAGTAGCCGGCTTTTTCCAGCGATCAAACCCGCATTGCTGCGGTCCAATCGCACATCTGGCGCTGGCCGTGGCCTTAACGCTCCGTATAATGCGGGGGTCGCCACTTTATTGGTTTTAACGGATTGGATATGACTGAACAGCAGCCTGTTGCAGTTCTTGGAGGCGGGAGCTTTGGTACCGCCGTGGCGAACCTGCTGGCCGAGAATGGTGTCGAGGTACGGCAGTGGATGCGCGACCCCGAGCAAGCCGAGGCCATGCGCAACAACCGCGAAAACCCGCGCTACCTCAAGGGCGTGAAGATCCACCCGGGCGTCGAGCCGGTCAACGACCTGCTGGCCACCCTGCAGGCCTGCGAGCTGATCTTCGTCGCCTTGCCGTCCAGCGCCCTGCGCAGCGTGCTGGCGCCCCATGCCGAGCTGCTGAGCAACAAGCTGCTGGTGAGCCTGACCAAGGGCATCGAGGCGCACACCTTCAAGCTGATGAGCCAGATTCTCGAAGAGATCGCCCCACAGGCGCGCATCGGCGTGCTCTCCGGGCCCAACCTGGCCCGCGAGGTGGCCGAGCACGCGCTGACCGCCACCGTGGTCGCCAGCGAGGACGAGCAGCTGTGCCAGCGGGTCCAGGCCGTGCTGCACGGGCGTACCTTCCGTGTCTATGCCAGCAACGACCGCTTTGGCGTCGAGCTGGGCGGCGCCCTGAAGAACGTCTATGCCATCATCGCCGGCATGGCGGTGGCGCTGGGCATGGGCGAGAACACCAAGAGCATGCTGATCACCCGCGCGCTGGCCGAGATGACCCGCTTCGCCGTCAGCCAGGGCGCCAACCCGATGACGTTCCTGGGCCTGGCCGGTGTCGGCGACCTGATCGTCACCTGCTCTTCGCCCAAGAGCCGCAACTACCAGGTCGGCCATGCCCTGGGCCAGGGGCTGAGCCTGGACGAGGCGGTCAACCGCCTGGGCGAGGTGGCCGAAGGGGTCAACACCCTCAAGGTGCTCAAGGCCAAGGCCGAGCAAGTGCAGGTGTACATGCCGCTGGTAGCCGGCCTGCATGCCATCCTGTTCGAAGGCCGGACCCTGAGCCAGGTGATCGAGCTGCTGATGCGCGGCGAGCCGAAAACCGACGTCGACTTCATTTCCACCAGCGGTTTCAACTGAATTACAGGAGCAGGGCATGAACGAGTCCCCAAAACAGGCGCAGCGCGAATCGATCATCTTGCGTGTGCTGTGGATGCTGGTGTTCCTACTGGTATGGCAACTGGCCGAGCTGCTGCTGGGTGGCCTGGTGGTGGTGCAACTGGTGTACCGGCTGATCTACGGCGCACCCAGTGCCAGCCTGATGAACTTCGGCGACAGCCTGAGCCAGTTTCTGGCCCAGATCGGTCGCTTCGGCAGTTTCCACACCGACCAGAAGCCCTGGCCGTTCGCCGACTGGCCCACCCCGCGCGCGCCGGAAGGCGAAGCCGCCCACAGCGTGCCGCCTGCGCCACACCCGGCGCGTGACGAAGAGCCCAAGCTGTGAGGCTGTGGGTACTGCGCCACGGTGAAGCCGAGCCCCGCGCCAACAGCGACGCCGAACGCCGGCTGACCGCCCACGGTCGCGAGCAGGTGCTGCGCAGTGCCGCCCAGTTGCTCGGCTGCGCGCCGCAGGTGATCCTGGCCAGCCCCTATGTACGCGCGCAGCAGACCGCTGCGCTGGTCCACGAGGCGCTGGGTTTGGACAAGCCGGTGCAGACCGTGCCCTGGCTCACCCCCGAAAGCGACCCGCAGCAGGTCATCGCCGAGCTGGACAGGCTGGGGGTGGAGCAGGTGCTGCTGGTCAGCCATCAACCGCTGGTGGGCACGCTGGTGTGCCTGCTCGAGCATGGCCACCGCAAGGACCCCGCACCCATGGGCACCGCCAGCCTGGCCGAACTCGACGGCGACCACCCCCTGGCCGGGCTGATGACACTGCGCAGTCTCACTCCCCCCTGATCGCCAACCACGACAAGGAATGCTGCATGAGCCTCTGGAAAACCCAACCCGATATCGACCAGCTCAACGCCCGCCAGAAAGGCACCATCGGCGAAGTGCTGGATATTCGCTTCGAAGGCTTCACCGACGACTCCCTGAGCGCCAGCATGGTCGTCGACCAGCGCACCCACCAGCCGTTCGGCCTGCTGCACGGCGGCGCCTCGGTGGTGCTGGCCGAGAGCGTCGGCTCCATGGCCAGCTACCTGTGCATCGACACCACGCGCTTCTATTGCGTGGGCCTGGAGATCAACGCCAACCACCTGCGCGGTGTGCGCAGCGGGCGCGTCACGGCCACTGCCCGGCCCGTGCACATTGGCCGAAGCACCCATGTGTGGGACATCCGCCTGAGCACCGAAGACGGCAAGCTCAACTGCATCTCGCGCCTGACCATCGCCGTCATCGCGCTGGGCGACAACCCACCGGCGACCTGATATTTCTACCAGTTGTTGCCCATGCCCTGCCTTGCTAGCGTGCCCCCAGGACCCATCGGGGGCGCGAACAGGAGTTTGGCGATGAACACACCGGATCCGGAAATGGCAGGCTCGGCCTACTTCTACGACATCGTGCGCCAGGTCGAGCGTGCCCAGGCGCTGGATTTTGCCGAGTACAACGTGCTCAAGGACAGTGCCGAGGCCAAGCTCGACGAGTTGATGCGACGCCTGGAGGGGCTGCGTGAGCTCAGGCAATTGCGCGAGACGGGCCGCCTGATGGGGCATCAGTTGCAGGCCACTTGCCTGGCACTGCGCCGGGCCGAACTGAGCCGCGAGCACAAGCGCAAGGCACGTGATGCGCTCGAGTACCAGTTGCTGTACCTGCAGGCCTGCCTGCGCCGTTCGATCGCCAGCTTCGACGCGAATTGACCTGATCGTCGTGCTCCCTGGCCTGTACGGATGTTGCCGGGTGTTGCCGCGGCGGGGAAAATGGCCCGATTCCCCTTCGCGGACAGGCGACCATGACGCAGCAGATCTTCTTCGCCCATGCCAACGGCTTCCCCTCGGCCACCTACGGCAAGCTGTTCGCTGCGCTGGCCCCCGATTATCACGTCACCCACCTGCCGCAGCACGCGCACGACCCGCGCTTTCCGGTCAACGACAACTGGCAGAACCTGGTCGATGAACTGATCCATCACCTAGAGCAGCAGCCCGAGCCGGTGTGGGGGGTAGGGCACTCGCTGGGCGGGGTGCTGCACCTGCACGCGGCGATGCGCTGCCCGCAGTACTACCGTGGGGTGGTGATGCTCGATTCGCCGGTGCTGACCCGAGCCGACGAGTGGCTGATCCAGCTGGCCAAGCGCTTTGGCTTCATTGACCGCATCACCCCGGCCGGCCGCACCCTGGGACGCCGCGAGGCGTTCGCCGACCGCGAGAGCGCCCGGGCCTACTTCACCGGCAAGGCGCTGTTTCGACAGTTCGACCCCGACTGCTTCGAGGCTTATCTGGAACATGGCCTGCAGGACGAGGGCGAGCAGTTGCGCCTGCGCTTCGACCCGGCCACCGAGATCAGCATCTATCGCAGCCTGCCCCACGTAAGCCCCGGCCCGGCCCGCCAGCTGACGCTGCCGCTGGCGATGGTGCGTGGCAGCCAGAGCCGCGTGGTACGCCGCCACCACGCGTATGCCGTGCGCAGCATGCCCAGGGGCGAGTTCCACAGCCTGCCGGGTGGGCACATGTTTCCGCTGGAGCGCCCGCATGACACCGCGAGCCTGATCAAGGGCCTGTTCGATCGCTGGCAGGAAGCGGTGCAATGAGTGGCGTGGAGGAAGTGCGCCTGAACCTGGGGCACATCGAACTGGCGGCTCACCTGTTCGGCCCGCAGCAGGGCATCCCGGTTATCGCCCTGCATGGCTGGCTCGACAACGCCAACACCTTCGCGCGCCTGGCGCCCCGGCTGCATGGGCTGCGCATCGTGGCGCTGGACCTGGCCGGGCATGGCTATTCAGACCATCGGCCGGTGGGCGCCGGCTACGCGCTGTGGGACTACGCCCACGACGTGCTGCGGGTAGCCGAGCAACTGGGCTGGCAACGGTTTGCCCTGCTCGGGCACTCGCTGGGGGCGATCATCTCGGTGATCCTGGCCGGTGCCTTGCCCGAGCGGGTCACCCGCCTGGCGCTGATCGACGGGGTGATCCCGCCCGGCGCCGGCCCCCAGGACACGGCCGAGCGCATGGGCATGGCCTTGCAGGCGCAGTTGCGCCAGGGCGGCAAGGGCAAGACCGTCTACCCGACCCTGGAGCTGGCGGTGCAGGCGCGCATGCAGGGCATGGTCGCGGTCACCCGCGAGGCCGCCGAGCTGCTGGCCCAGCGCGGCCTGATGCCGGTGCCGGGTGGCTACACCTGGCGCAGCGACAGCCGCCTGACCCTGCCGTCGCCGCTGCGCATGAGCGAAGAACAGGCGCTGACCTTCGTGCGCCGCATCGCCTGTCCGACCCAACTGGTGGTGGCCGCCGACGGCATGCTGGCGCGCAACACCCCCCTGCTCGAGCAGCTACCCTTCAAGCTGGAACAGCTGCCGGGCGGGCACCACCTGCACCTGAACGACGAGTCGGGCGCCAGCCTTGTTGCAGACTGTTTCAATCGCTTCTTTGCCATTTCTTGACTTGCGGCGGGCAACTGTCGAGGCTTGGCGGGTTGAACAGGGAGACAACCATGACCAAGCGCGACACCGTTGCACCTTTTTTCGCCATCGAGGCCCTTAGCGCCATGGCCCGCCAATGAGTATTTCGCGTCTGATTCGAACAGGCCTTGCCGGCCTGGCCGTGCTTGCCAGCACGCCATTGATGGCCGATCAACTGCCGATTCCGGTGGATGCCAAGGTAGTGGGCCAGACCAGTGCGCAGGAACTGGAGCAGGAACAGGAGCGGGTGTACCCCCTCGGTTCGCTGCGCAAGATCAGCAATGTGGTACGCATGGAGGGCAAGGTCGAGGGCCGCGGCAAGGTCAGCTATGCCACCTACCAGCTGCCGGCCGAGCGCAGTGCCAACGAAGCCTTTACCGCCGCTCGCGAAGCCTTGCAGACCGCAGGTGGCTATCCGCTGTTCTGGTGCCAGGGGCAGGACTGCGGTGAAAGCAGCCTGTGGTCGGCGCAGCTGGCCGGGCGATTCAACCTGACCGGTGCCGACAATCAGCAGGCGTTCATTCTGTTGCGCCGCTCCGGCGCCTCCAGCGACACCCTGGTTGCGCTGTACAGCATCACCAAGGGCAATCGGCGCGCGTACCTGCATGTCGAGGAGTTTGTGGCCAACGCACCGCTGGGCGAGGTGTTGCCCACGCCGGCCACCGTGCAGCGCGAACTGCTGAGCACCGGCAAGCTCGACTATGCCGACCTCAAGGGCGAACCGCAGCCGGCCTGGGTCAACCTGCTGTCGCGCAGCCTCAACCTGAACAGTACCTTGCGTGTGACCCTGACCGGCGCCCAGGCCGAGGCCTGGCGCGAGCAACTGGTCAAGGCCGGGGTGCGCGCAGCACGGCTTGAAGTGGGTACGCAGCCGGCTGCCGGGCTGCATGTCGAACTGATCCGCTGACCGGGGCCGCTATGCTCAACAACGATCGCCTGCTGGTGCAGATCATCCTTATCGGCCTGCTGGGGGCCGGTCTGTGGGTCATGGCCCCGTTCATTTCCGCGCTGCTGTGGGGGGCGATCCTGGCCTATGCCAGCTGGCCGCTGATGCGCCTGCTCACGCGCGTGCTCGGCGGGCGCGAAACCCTCGCGGCGAGCGTACTGACGGGCGTATGGATGCTGCTGGTGGCATTGCCGCTGGTGTGGCTGGGCTTCAACCTGGCCGACCATATTCGTGATGCCACCGCGTTCGTGCGCGACGTGCAGGTCGACGGCCTGCCCGATGCGCCTGCCTGGCTGGGCGGCATACCCTTCGTGGGGGAGCGCCTGGTCGGCTTCTGGGACACCCTCGACCAGCAGGGCGCGGCCATGCTGGCGGCGATCAAGCCACACCTGGGGCAGGTGGGCAACTGGTTGCTGGCCCGCAGTGCGCAGATCGGCGGCGGGATTCTCGAACTGACCCTGAGCCTGGTGTTCGTGTTCTTCTTCTACCGTGACGGGCCGCGGCTGTCGGCCTTCGTGCTGCGCCTGCTGAACCGCCTGATCGGCGAGCGCGCCGAATACTACCTGGACCTGGTGGCTGGCACCGTGCAACGGGTGGTCAACGGCGTGATCGGCACCGCAGCGGCGCAAGCCCTGCTGGCGCTGATCGGCTTCCTCATCGCCGGGGTGCCGGGCGCGCTGGTGCTGGGCCTGGTGACCTTCCTGCTCAGCCTGATCCCCATGGGGCCGCCGCTGGCCTGGGTGCCGGCCACCGCATGGCTGGCGTGGCAGGGCCAGTACGGCATGGCGGTGTTCCTGGGGATCTGGGGCACGTTCATCATCAGTGGCGTGGACAACGTGCTCAAGCCCTACCTGATCAGCCGGGGCGGCAACCTGCCGCTGGTGATCGTGCTGCTGGGGGTGTTTGGCGGGTTGCTGGCGTTCGGCTTCATCGGCCTGTTCATCGGCCCCACGCTGCTGGCAGTGGCCTACAGCCTGCTGCTGGACTGGACCCGCAGCGAGCCGCAGCACCCGCCGCGGGCCTGATCGCACCGGCCTGGCTGGCCGGGCCGCCCTTGCCAGGCGCCGGCCCTGCCGGCCAACGGGGCGTCCCAGCCATGCCGATTCGCTCTCTTTACGCATTCTTTATACCCAACCCTCGCTAGCCCTCTCGCCCCTTTACGCCCCCCCTCCCGACAATCACCGTCAGCGGCACCGTGCCGCGGGACGGAGATTCTTCATGAGCATTCTGGACGGGGTGTCACTGCTGCTGGCAGTGGCGTTGTTTGTGTACCTGATGGCCGCGCTGCTGCGCGCCGATCGCGGTTAGGAGCAGCCATGCACAGTTACGATTACGCATTGCTGCTGGGCTTTTTCGCCCTGGTGCTGCTGCCGGCGCCCTGGCTGGGCCGCTTCTACTACAAGGTGATGGAAGGCCAGCGCACCTGGCTGAGCCCGCTGCTGGGGCCGGTGGAGCGGGGCTGCTACCGGCTGGCCGGGGTCGACCCTGCCACCGAGCAGAGCTGGAAGACGTACGCCCTGGCGCTGCTTGCCTTCAACCTTGCAGGCTTCGGGCTGCTGTTTGCCGTATTGCTACTGCAAGGGCACCTGCCGCTGAACCCGCAGCACCTGCCCGGCCAGGAGTGGTCGCTGGCGTTCAACACCGCCGTCAGCTTCATGACCAACACCAACTGGCAGTCCTACAGCGGCGAAGCCTCGCTCAGCTACCTGAGCCAGATGCTCGGCCTCACCGTGCAGAACTTCGTCAGCGCCGCCACCGGCCTTGCCGTGCTGGTCGCGCTGTGTCGTGGCATTGCTCGACGCTCGGCCAGCACCCTGGGCAACTTCTGGGTCGACATGACCCGCGCCACCCTCTACGGGCTGCTGCCGCTGTGCCTGCTGCTGGCGCTGCTGCTGGTATGGCAGGGTGTGCCGCAGACCTTCACCGATTATGTGCATGCACTGACCCTGCAGGGCGCCGACCAGGTGATCCCGCTGGGCCCGGCTGCCAGCCAGATCGCGATCAAGCAGCTGGGCACCAACGGCGGCGGCTTTTTCGGGGTGAACTCGGCGCACCCGTTCGAGAACCCCAGCGCCTGGAGCAACCTGTTCGAGGTGGCCTCGATCATCCTGATTCCGGTGGCCCTGGTGTTCACCTTCGGCCACTACGTCAAGGACCTGCGCCAGAGCCGCGCGATCATCGCCTGCATGCTTGCGCTGTTCGTGATCGGCGGCGCCACCGCGCTGTGGTCGGAGTACCAGCCCAACCCCACCCTGAACAGCCCGCTGGTGGAGCAGACCGCGCCGCTGGAAGGCAAGGAGAGCCGCTTCGGCACCACCGCCAGCGTGCTCTGGAGCGTGACCACCACCGCGGCCTCCAACGGCTCGGTGAACAACATGCACGACAGCCTCAACCCGCTCAGCGGCATGGTCGCGCTGGTCAACATGATGGTCGGCGAGGTGATTTTCGGCGGCGTCGGCGCCGGGCTCTACGGCATGCTGCTCAACGTGCTGATCGCGGTGTTCCTGGCCGGGTTGATGATCGGTCGTACCCCTGAATACCTGGGCAAGAAGCTGCAGGCCCGCGAGGTGCAACTACTGGTCGCCACACTGCTGGTGATGCCGGTGGGCGTGTTGGTGCTCGGCGCGCTGGCCACCAGCCTGCCGGGGCCTGCCGCCGCGGTCAGCAACCCGGGCCCGCACGGCTTCAGCCAGTTGCTGTACGCCTACACCTCGGCCAGTGCCAATAACGGCTCGGCGTTTGCCGGGCTGGGCGCCAACACCACCTTCCACAACCTGATGATCGGCCTGGGCATGTTGATCGGGCGCTTCGGCTACATCCTGCCGGTGCTGGCCCTGGCCGGCAGCCTGGCGCTGAAGAAGAGCGCGCCGGTGGGCCAGAACAGCTTCCCGACCCATGGCCCGCTGTTCGTCACGCTGTTGCTGGTGACCATCCTGCTGATCGGTGGCCTGACCTTCCTGCCGGCCCTGGCCCTGGGCCCGGTTGCTGAATACCTGAGCCTGGGCTTGTGAGGAGCCGACCATGAACCTGCCTGTTTCCGAAGTGAAGGCGGCCCCGTCCGCCACTGCCCGCACCACCTTCGCCGCGCTCTGGCGTCCGGCCCTGGTGCAGGCATTCGTCAAGCTCGACCCGCGCCAGCTCAAGCGCGCCCCGGTGATGCTGGTGGTGGAACTGACCGCTATCTTCACCACCCTGTTGTGCCTGCTGCCCAGCGACGTACCCACCGGCGTATCGGTGCAGATCGCCGTGTGGCTGTGGTTCACCGTGCTGTTCGCCAACTTCGCCGAGGCCCTGGCCGAAGGCCGTGGCAAGGCCCGCGCCGACAGCCTCAAGGCCGGCAGCCAGGGCCTGAGCGCGCGGCGGCGCATGGCCTCGGGCGAGTTCGAGGTGGTGCCGGCCAGTGACCTGCGCAAAGGCGATGTGGTGCGTGTGGATGCCGGGGAGATGATCCCCGGTGACGGCGAGGTGATCGAAGGGATCGCCGCGGTCAACGAGGCGGCAATCACCGGCGAGTCCGCACCGGTGATCCGAGAGTCTGGCGGCGACCGCTCTGCGGTCACCGGCAACACCCGGCTGGTGTCCGACTGGCTGCTGGTGCAGATCACCAGCAACCCGGGCGAGTCGACCCTGGACCGCATGATCGCCCTGGTCGAGGGCGCCAAACGCCAGAAGACGCCCAACGAGGTGGCCCTGGACATCCTGCTGATCGGCCTGACGCTGATCTTCCTGGTGGTAGTGGTCACGCTGCAGCCCTTCGCGCACTTTGCCGGTGGCAGCATCCCGATGGTGTTTCTGGTGGCCTTGCTGGTGACCCTGATCCCCACCACCATCGGCGGCCTGCTGTCGGCCATCGGCATCGCCGGCATGGACCGACTGGTGCGGCTCAACGTGATTGCCCGTTCGGGGCGTGCAGTGGAAGCGGCCGGCGATGTGCACGTGCTGCTGCTGGACAAGACCGGCACCATCACCTTCGGCAACCGCCGTTGCAGTGCGGTGCACGCCGCCCCCGGCATCACTGCCCGCGAGCTGGGCGAGGGCGCCTTGCTGGCCTCGCTGGCCGACGACACCGCCGAAGGCAAGTCGATCGTCGACTACCTGCGCCAGTTGCATGACTTCACCCCACCCGACGCTGCACACCTGGTGCCGGTGGCCTTCAGCGCCGAAACCCGCCTGTCGGGCGTCGACTTCGGCGCCCAGCGCTACCGCAAGGGCGCGGTGGATTCGGTACTGGCGTTCGTCGGCATGCAGCGCCTGGACCTGCCGGCCGCCCTGGCCCGTGAAGTCGACCGCATTGCCCAGAGTGGCGGTACACCGTTGCTGGTGTGCGTGGACAAGCGCCTGCTGGGCGTTATCCACCTCAAGGACGTGGTCAAGCCCGGCATTCGCGAGCGCTTCGCCGAGCTGCGCAAACTGGGCATTCGCACCGTGATGGTGACCGGCGACAACCCGCTGACCGCCGCGGCGATTGCCGCCGAGGCCGGGGTCGACGACGTGCTGGCCGAGGCCACGCCGGAGAAGAAGCTGGCACGCATTCGCCAGGAACAGAACGACGGGCGCCTGGTAGCCATGTGCGGCGACGGCGCCAACGACGCCCCGGCGCTGGCCCAGGCGGATGTCGGCATGGCCATGAATGACGGCACCCAGGCGGCCCGCGAGGCGGCCAACATGGTCGACCTGGACAGCGACCCGACGAAGTTGCTGGATGTGGTACAGGTGGGCAAGGAGCTGCTGGTGACCCGTGGCGCGCTCACCACCTTTTCCATTGCCAACGACGTCGCCAAGTACTTCGCCATCCTGCCGGCGCTGTTCGCTGCGATCTACCCGCAGCTGGGCGTGCTCAACCTGATGCAACTGGCCAGCCCGCAGAGCGCCATCGTCTCGGCGATCGTGTTCAACGCGCTGATCATCGTGGTGCTGATCCCGCTGGCGCTGCGCGGGGTACGGGTGCAGGCCGCCAGCGCTGCCCACCTGCTGCGGCGCAACCTGCTGATCTACGGTCTGGGCGGGCTGCTGGTGCCGTTCGTGGGGATCAAGCTGATCGATCTGGCGCTCAATGCGCTGCACCTTGTGTGAACTGGGAGATGAACATGACGACGCTAGTACGCCCGGCCCTGAGCCTGATTGTGCTGATGACCCTGATCACCGGCGCGGTGTACCCGCTGGTGGTCACCGGGGTCGCCCAGGTGGCGTTCCCCGAGCAGGCCAACGGCAGCCTGCTGCGCGACGACAGTGGCCAGGTGCGCGGCTCGCGCCTGCTGGCCCAGCCGTTCAGTGGCGCGGGCTGGTTTCAGCCGCGGCCCTCGGCGGCCGACTATGCCACGGTGTCCAGCGGTGCCAGCAACCTGGCGCCGAGCAACCCGGCGTTGGCCAAACGCGTGGGCGAGCAGGCCCAGGCGCTGTATGTGCCGGCACAAGGCCCGGTGCCGCTGGCGCTGCTGACCACCTCCGGCAGCGGCCTGGACCCGCACCTGCCGCCAGCAGCCGTGGCCTATCAGCTGGCGCGGGTGGCAGCGGCGCGGCAATTGCCGCTGCCCACCTTGCAAGCCCTGGTGGAGCAGTCCACCCTGCACCCACTGGTGGGGCCGCCGGTGGTCAATATCCTGGCCCTGAATGCGGCCCTCGACCAGCTCGCACCTGCTTCGAAATAAGGACGTGTGTCGACCATGAGTGATTCTGAACGCGCCGATGCGTTGTTGGCCGAGTTGCCGCGCGAGGGGCGCGGCCGGCTCAAGGTGTTCCTGGGCGCAGCGCCCGGCGTAGGCAAGACCTACGCCATGCTGCAGGCCGCCCATGCGCAGTTGCGCCAGGGGGTGAGGGTGCTGGCGGGCATCGTCGAAACCCATGGGCGCAGCGAAACCGAGGCGCTGCTGGGCGGCTTGCCGCAACAGCCGCTGGTGCGCTCCGAGTACCGGGGCGTGCAGTTGGAGGAAATGGACCTGGACGGCCTGCTCAAGGCCGCCCCGCAACTGGCGCTGGTGGACGAGCTGGCCCACAGCAACGCACCCGGCAGCCGCCACGCCAAGCGTTGGCAGGACGTGCAGGAGCTGCTGTCGGCCGGTATCGACGTGTACACCACGGTCAACGTGCAGCACCTGGAAAGCCTCAATGACCATGTGCGCGGCATCACCGGCGTGCAGGTGCGCGAAACGCTACCCGACTGGGTGCTGCAGGAAGCCTTCGAACTGGTGCTGATCGACCTGCCGCCGCGCGAGCTGCTAGAACGCCTGCGCGACGGCAAGGTGTACGTGCCGGAGCAGGCGCGGGCGGCGATCGATGCGTTCTTCACCCAGACCAACCTGACGGCCCTGCGCGAGCTGGCGATGCAGACCGCCGCCGCCCAGGTCGATGCGGACCTCGCCCACGGCTACCGCAGCCTGGGCCAGGATGCGCCGGCGCTGCGTGGGCGCCTGCTGGTGGGGGTGGATGGCGATGCCCAGGCCGAGCGCCTGGTACGTCATGCCAGCCGCGTGGCACAGCGCCGCCACCTGCCCTGGAGCCTGGTGCACGTGGACAACGGCCGCCTGCGCGACGAAACCGCACGCCAGCGCCTGCAGGCCGCCCAGCAGCTGGCCGAGCGGCTGGGCGGCGAAGTGGTGGTGCTGCGCGCCGGCGAGGTGGCCAACACCTTGATCCAGCATGCGCTGGAGCGGCGTGCGAGCCTGGTGCTGGTGGGCCAGTCGCGTGATCGGCTGCGTCGGCGCTGGTTCGGTGCCGGTGTGGCGGCGCGCCTGTTGCGCGAGGCCCACGGGCTGGAAATCAACGTGCTCGACCGCGACGCACAGCCAGAACCGGTCAGCGCGCCGGTGGCGCGAGCCTGGGCCTGGCGCCACTACCTGCTGGCGCTGCTTGCCACCGTGCTGGCCAGTGCGCTGGCCTGGGGCGTGGCCGGGGTGCTGGCGCTGCCCAACATCTCGCTGGTGTTTCTGGCAGCAGTGCTGCTGGTGGCGGTGCGCAGCAGCTTGGGCCCGGCGCTGGTGTGCGCCGCGCTGTCGTTTCTGGCCTACGATTTTCTGTTCATACCGCCGAATTTCTCGCTGAGCATCCAGCGCGAGGAGGACGTGCTGACCCTGGTGTTCTTTCTGCTGATGGCCGCCCTGACCGGCAACCTGGCGGCGCGCCAGCGGCGTCAGTTGCAGGCGCTGCGCGAAACCCAGGAGCAGACCGGCCAATTGCTGGACCTGACCCGCCGGCTGACCGCAGCCACCGACCGCCAGGCGGTGTTCAATGCCGCCAGCCACCACCTGGAGGGCTGGACGGACGTGCAGATGTGCCTGCTCGAACGCGATGCCGAAGGTCGCCTGCAGGTGGCCAGCGGCGGTGCCCTGCAGTTCAACGACACCGAGCGGGCGGCCGCCGAATGGGCCTGGCAGCATGACCAGGCCGCCGGCCTTGGCAGCGACACCTTGCCCAACGGGCGCTGGTGGTGGTGGCCGCTGTCGGTGGAGGAAGGCCCGCTGGCCCTGCTGGGGGTACGCCCGCGCGAGGGCCAGGTGCTGACGGCCCAGCGCCGGCGCCTGCTCAAGGCCCTCAGCCAGCCATTGGCCCAGGCCCTGGCCCGGGCGCGGCTGGCCGATCAGCTGGAGGCGGCGCGCCTGCACGGCGAAACCGAACAGTTGCGCAGTGCCTTGCTGGCCTCGGTGTCCCACGACCTGCGCACCCCGTTGACTGCCATGCGCGGCAGCATCGACAGCCTGCTGGCACTGGGTGAGGCAATCAGTCAGCACGACCGTCGCGAGCTGCTCGAAGGCACCCGCGACGAGGCCGAGCGCCTGGACCGTTACATCCAGAACCTGCTCGACATGACCCGCCTGGGGCATGGCGGGCTCAAGCTCGCGCGCGACTGGGTGGCGCCGACCGACATCGTCGGCAGCGCCCTGAGCCGCCTGCGCGTGGTGCTGGCCCCGTTGCAGTTGCGCACCGAGGTGCCGGCAGAGCTGCCGCTGCTGTTCGTGCATGCCGCACTGATCGAGCAGGCCCTGATCAATGTGCTGGAGAACGCGGCGCGCTTCTCGCCGGCCCACGGGCGCCTCGAACTGCGGGTGAGTGTGGAAGGCGAGCAGCTGTGCCTGGCCGTCGCCGACGAGGGCCCGGGGATTGCGCCGCAGGACCGGGCGCGCATCTTCGACATGTTCTACACCGCTGCGCGCGGGGACCGGGGCGGGCAGGGCACGGGGCTGGGGCTGGCGATCTGCCAGGGAATGATCGGCGCCCATGGCGGGCAGATCCGCGTAGAGGACGGCATCGATGGCCGTGGCACCTGCATCACACTATGCTTGCCGCTTCCGGCCCAACCTGAACTGGACAGCGAGACCCCATGAGCCAGACCGCGACCGTGCTGGTCATCGACGACGAACCGCAGATCCGCAAGTTCCTGCGCATCAGCCTTGGCTCGCAGGGCTACAAGGTGCTGGAGGCGGGCACCGGTGCCGAGGGCCTGAGCCAGGCGGCGCTGGGTCGGCCGGAGCTGGTGGTGCTCGATCTGGGGTTGCCCGACATGGACGGGCAGCAGGTGCTGCGCGAACTGCGCGAATGGAGCCAGGTGCCGGTGCTGGTGTTGTCGGTGCGGGCCAGCGAAGTGCAGAAGGTCGAGGCGCTGGACGGCGGGGCCAATGACTACGTGACCAAGCCGTTCGGCATCCAGGAGTTTCTGGCGCGGGTGCGCGCGTTGCTGCGCCAGGTGCCCCAGGCGGTGGCCGAAGAGTCGGCGCCGCGCTTCGGCCCGTTGACCGTGGACCTTGCCTACCGGCGCGTGACCCTGGCGGGCGAGGAGGTGGCGCTGACCCGCAAGGAGTATGCGTTGCTGGCGCAACTGGCGCGTCACCCGGGGCGGGTGATCACCCAGCAGCAGTTGCTCAAGGATATCTGGGGCCCCACCCATGTGGAGGACAGCCACTACCTGCGCATCGTGGTGGCGCATGTGCGGCAGAAACTGGGGGACGACCCGACGGCGCCGCGGTTCATCGTGACCGAGCCGGGGGTGGGGTATCGGTTGATCGGGCCGGAGCAGGCTTGAGGGCCTCTTCGCCGGCCTAGCGCCTCTCGGCCTCATAGTTGTCCAGCGTATCGCGTGCAATCTCGCGTCCCAGCGCGATCAGCTCCGGCGCCTTGTAGAACTCGAAGAACCGGCACACCCGCTTGGGCACGTTGATCAGTACATCCGGCGGGTAGCCGGCGATCTTGTACTGCGCCAGCGACGTCTGCATCACCTCGAAGCTCTGGTTGATCAGGTCCAGCAGCGAAGCCGGGCCCACGTTGTCGACAATGAACGAGCCGGCCGCCGATTTCGGCGCGCCGTCAGTCTCGGGCGCCGCCGAGGGCTGCTGCGCCTCGGGCTCGGCCGCATCGCTGAGCCACGGGTTGGGCGCCGCCTGCTCGATGCGGATCAGCCCTTCGGCGGCCTTGCGCCGGAACGGCAGGTGCGAGCCCAGCGAGTTGATCAGGTTGTCGAAGCGCAACTTGAACGCCGCCGGCCGCTCGATCACCGGCAACTGGTAATGCTTCTGGTTGGTGGAGTTGAGGTTCACCGCCACGATCAGGTCGCAGTGGCTGGACACCACCGGGATGATCGGCAACGGGTTGAGGATGCCGCCATCGACCAGCATGCGGTTGCCCTGCACCACCGGGGTGAACAGGCTGGGGATCGCCGCCGAGGCGCGCATGGCCTGGTGCAGGCAGCCTTCCTGGAACCAGATCTCCTGCTGGTTGGTGAGGTCGGCCGCCACTGCGGTGTAGGGGATGCGCAGGTTCTCGATGTTGACCTCGCCGACGATCTTGCGGATCTGCCCGAACACCTTCTCGCCGCGAATCGCGCCCAGCCTGAAACTCACGTCCACCAGGCGCAGCACATCCAGGTAATCCAGGCTCTCGATCCAGCGTCGGTAGTCGTCGAGCTTGCCGGCGGCGTAGATGCCGCCGATCACCGCGCCCATCGAACAGCCGGCAATGCAGGCGATGTCGTAGCCGCGCCGCTCCAGCTCCTCGATCACGCCGATGTGTGCATACCCTCGGGCGCCCCCCGACCCCAGCACCAGTGCTACGCGTTTGCTCATGGTCGTTCCTTGCGGCTGTTCTGCTCGTGGGCCTAACAATGCACCCATTCAGGGCTGTGCTTCAATCGTGACAAGCGCTGGGCTACGCTGAGCAGGGCACTTTTCAGCGTGCGTGCCGTCGAAGTGCCACCCCGAACATTTTCCTTTTGAGGTAACACCGATGAAAGCCTGGATCTGCCTGCCCCTGATTGCCCTGGTACTGAGCGGCTGCGCCGGCAAGACGGCGTACCGGGATAGCTGCGCCAATCAGCTGGATTCGGCCTGGAAGGAGCTGGACCTGGCCAAGGCCGAGGGCTTCGCCGGCACGGTCAGCTATTCCAAGGCCCTGTCGCTGCTGACCGGCGCCAAGACCCAGCAGCAGTTCGAAGCCTTCGAAGGCTGCAGCAACAAGGCCGAGAAGGCACGCTTCTACATCCGTGAATCGCGCGCCGGGCGCTGAGGGAGGACCAGGCCATGTCGGCAATGCTCGACCATGTGATCGCCCAGGTGCTGACCCTGCACGTGCGCCTGCTGGCCTGCCAGGCGCGCCTGGCGGCCAATACCGACAGTGAGGCGCTGCATGACCTGCGTACCAGCGTGCGTCGCCTGCGCAGCCTGCTGCGGCCCCTGCGCGGGCTGCCGGGGGTGGACAAGCTGGAGGATGCTGCCGCCGAGCTGGGGCGCCTGACCACGCCGCTGCGCGATCGCGAGGTGCTGGCCGCGCAGTTGCTCGAACGCGGGCTGCCCGAGGTGGCCCGCCAGCAGCTTGGCGACCCCGCCCGCACCTTTGCCCGGGTGGCGGCCAGCGCCGAGCTTGCGCGGCTGCTGGCGATCATCGATGCCTTCCCGATGTTCCTGCGTGCGGCCCAGCGCCAGGGCCTGGTACGCCGCCTGGAGGCGCGGGTGGGCAAGCGCCTGCACAAGCAGTGGCGCAACCTGCAGGCTGCCATGAACGACCCGGCGCACGACCGCCACCGCCTGCGCCTGCTGATCAAGCGGGTGCGCTATGGCGCCGAGGCCTATCCACAGCTCGAACGCCTGCGCCCGGCCCTGCGCCGCGGGCTCAAGCGCGCCCAGGGCGATCTGGGCGACTGGCACGACCTGTTGCAGTGGCTGTTGCAGGCCGAGCAGCAGCCTGGCCTGGCGCCCTGCGTGGCGCACTGGCAGGCGCAACAGGCGGCGGCCGAGCAACGTGCCGACCGCACGCTGGAGACGCTGCTGAGCGAAATCCAACGTCGATAAGTCGCGTGTTTGGCGCAAATGCGGCCTGTGCGCGGCGCGGCGGCTGGTTAACATCGCCACATTTGCCCACTGGTCGAGGTCCCGATGAATTTTTCCCAACTGCTCACCGCCGTGCGCCTGCAGCCCCAGGCGGTGACCATCCCGGCCGAATGGGCCCAGGGGCGTGCCTGTTTTGGCGGGCTGATGGCGGCGCTGGTGTACGAGGCCATGCACGCCAAGGTCGCCCCGGACCGTCCGGTGCGCTCGCTGGCCATCACCTTCGTAGGGCCGGCCGAGCCTGGGGTGCCGATCAGTTTCGAGGTGGAGCTGTTGCGTGACGGCAAGGCGGTCAGCTCGCTGCTGGGGCGCGCGGTACAGAATGGCCAGGTGGTGACCCTCGTGCAGGGCAGTTTCGGTGCCGGGCGCGATTCGGTGGTGCAGGTGTCAGGGCTGGCGCCGGTGCCGATGAAAAGCCTTGCCGAGTCCAGCCCCGAGTTGCCCTTCATCAAGGGCGTGACCCCCGAGTTCATTCGCCACCTGGCCATGCGTTGGGGCATTGGCGGCTTGCCGTTCAGCGGTAGCCGGTCACGCGAAATGGGCGGCTGGGTGCGCCTGCGCGGTGAGGATGTGGTCGAGGAGCCGGTGACCGAAGCCCACCTGCTGGCGCTGGTCGATGCCTGGCCACCGGCGTTGATGCCGCACCTGAGCACGCCCGCTGCCGGCAGCACCCTGACCTGGACCATCGAGTTCGTGCAGCCGGTGGCCAGCCTGACCACCCTGGACTGGTGCCAGTACTGCGCCCAGATCGACTATGCGCGTGACGGCTACGGCCATGTGGCGGCCGCCTTGTGGAACGGAGCCGGTGATTTGCTTGCCATCAGCCGCCAGACGGTGACCGTGTTCGCCTGAATCACTGGCGCTGGCGCTCCACCGCCACACCGGCCAGCAGGCCGATGACGCCGACGGCCAGGGTGCCCAGGTCGGCGTCGAGCGCGCCGCTCAATACCAGCAGCGCGCCGATGGCCAGCAGCGGCAGCGCAATCAGCTGCAGCGCGATGTTGGTGGGGGTACGAGGGGCGTGATGCCAGTGGGGCAGGTGAAACAGGTGCTTGTTCATCACGGTTCTCCTCAAGGTGCAAAACGGATAACCCAAGCGTAGTTTGGCCCCCGCCAGGGGGCCAATTGCGCGCGGCTATCGCGTTTATAGCTTGAGTTGACCGATGGCCTTGTTCAGCTCGCCGGCCAGGGTGGCCAGTTCGCTGCTGGTGGTGGCCGAGTCGACGGTCTGCTGCACGGTCTCTTCGGTCACGTCGCGGATGCTCACCACTGCGCGGTTCATCTCTTCGGCCACCTGGCTCTGCTGTTCGGCCGCCACGGCGATCTGGGTATTGCTCTCGCGCATCTGCGCCACCGCGCCGGTGATCTCCGCCAGGGCCTCGCCGGCTTCCTGGGCCTGCTTGACGCAGTCGTCGGCCTTGAACGAGCTCTCGGTCATGAACTCCACCGCATCGCGGGTGCCGGCCTGCAGGGCAGAGACCATGGTGGTGATTTCATCGGTGGAGCTCTGCACGCGCTTGGCCAGGTTGCGTACCTCGTCCGCCACCACCGCGAAACCGCGGCCCAGGTCGCCGGCACGGGCCGCCTCGATCGCCGCGTTGAGGGCCAGCAGGTTGGTCTGTTCGGCGATGCTGTGAATCACCCCGACCACGCTGTTGATCTTCTGGCTGTCCTCGGCCAGTTGACGAATCATCTCGGCCGTCTGCTGCACGCCGGTGGAGAGCCCCGAGATCGACGACTGCACGCGGCTGACCACGTCCTTGCCGCTGCCGGCCAGGGTGTCGGCGCTTTGCGACAGGTCGCGTGTGGCGCCGGCATGCTGGGCGATGTGGTAGACGGTGGCGGTCATTTCGTTGATGGCGGTGGCGGCCTGGTCGGTTTCGCTCTGCTGGCCGAGCATGCCGTGGCGCACCTCGTTCATGCTGGCGGCCAGGCGCGCGGCGCCGGCATCCAGCTGCGCGGCAGTTCGCGCCACGGTGTTGACCACGCGGTGGTAGGTGGTCTGCATGGCGTTGAAGGCGCTGGCCATCTGGCCGATCTCGTCGCCGCAGGACAGCGGCACCCGTGCCGACAGGTCACCGGTCTTCTCGACGTGCAGCATCACGTCCTTGAGGATGTTGAGCTGGCTGAGCAGGAAGCGGATCAGCAACTGCGAGGCGCACAGCATGGCCAGCATCAGGATCAGTACGCACACCGCATAGTTGACGAAGCGGTCGGTGAACACCTGCGCCATGCTCGGGGCCTGGGCCAGTACCGCGATCTGCTGGCCATCGCGCTGGATGACCTGCGCGCCGATCAGCGGGTCGCTGCCCAGCAGCGGCATGCCGTTCAGCTCGACCCAGCCCTGGGCAGTGGCCAGGGCCGGCAACGCCTGGCCATCGAAGGTGGGCGCCTGCCCGGGTGTGAAGCTGACCCAGGTGGCGTTCTGCGGCAAGGCCTGGCCGGCGGGCCAGGCGGCCAGCAGGCGGGCTTCGGATTGCACCCGGGCCTGGGCCGTCTCGGCCCTGGCGCGGGTTTCCAGGTGCACCGCATACAGCACCACGAACAGGGTTGTGACGAAGGCGACTGCGTTCACCGCCCAGAACTTGTACTTCAGTGAGATATTGCTGAGCCAGGCACCCATGGATAGGTCTTCTCTGATTGAGCGGAAACAATTTGGCAAGGTGCCATCAGTGTGCCAGCCAATTCAAAGACAAATCTTGATATGCGTCAAACTATGTCGGGGAGCCCGAAGAAGCGCCGGGCGCAGTCGCTGGTGTGCGCAGCCACCTGCTCGGGTGTCTCGCCCCGGTGCAGGGCCACTTCGCGCAGCACTTCGGGCAGGTAGGCCGGTTCGTTGCGACCGCTTTTGGGTTTGGGGCGCAGGGTCCGGGGCAGCAGGTAGGGGGCGTCGCTCTCCAGCATCAGGCGGCCAGTGGGGATGCTGGCAACCAGCGGGTGCAGGTGGGTACCGCGACGTTCGTCGCAGATCCAGCCGGTGATGCCGATGTGCAGGTCCAGGTCCAGGTAGCTGAACAGGGCGCTGCGCTCGCCGGTAAAGCAGTGCACCACGGCGGCGGGCAGGTGGTCGCGGTAGTCCTTGAGAATCTGCAACAGGCGTTCGTTGGCATCACGTTCGTGCAGAAACACCGGCATCTGCAGCTGCACCGCCAGCGCCAGTTGTTCTTCCAGGGCCTTTTCCTGTTGCGGGCGCGGGGAGAAGTCGCGGTTGAAGTCCAGCCCGCATTCACCCACCGCGTGCACCCGTGGCTGTTCGAGCAGCGCGCGCAGATGGCGCGCGGTGTCGCTGTTCCAGCTGCTGGCATCGTGGGGGTGTACACCGGCCGTGCTGAACAGGCGCCGGGCCTGCGGGTCGAGTTGCTCGCACAGGTGTAGCGCGGCTTCGCTGCCGGCCAGGCTGGTACCGGTCACCAGCATCTGATGCACCCCGGCGGCCTCGGCACGCTGCAAGATGGCCTCGTGCTTGCCGTCGAAACTTGGGTTGGTCAGATTGACGCCGATGTCGATGAGTTGCATGGTGCTACCTCAGGTTGTGCGGCAAAAGCGCTTGGCAGCGCCGAAAAATACCAATAACGCCAAGAACTTCAAGAAGTTGTCGCGGTCTTTTGCGGTCAATTGTCACGGACCGACCGCTCATTATGGCGTCAAATACTCAATCGCGGCCCATTGCCGGAGACCGGATGACGCGATCACTTTGGCTTTTTTTGCTGTGTGTGGGCCTGCTGTGCGCCGGCCCGGCCCACGCACGCCTGCCTGGCCCGCAGCAGGCGGTGCCTGCGGCCAAGGTGCGCGACCTGGCGCAGATCCGTGAAAGCCGGGTGTTGCGCGTGCTGGTCAACCAGAGCCGCAACAGCTCCGGCGAGGTCAAGGGCCAGCCGGTGGGCATCGAATACCATCGGCTGATCGCCTTCGAGCACTACCTCAACGGGCGTGCCCGTGACGGTCAGCAGATCCGCCTGAAGATCATCCCCAAGGCCAAGGACCAGTTGATCGGCGCATTGCAGCGTGGCGAGGGCGATCTGGTGGCGCCCGGGGAGCTGATCGATTTGAGTTCCACCCGCGGGGTGATGGCCAGCGACCCGGTGCTGGAAAATGTGCCGCTGGTGCTGGTGGGGCGCAAGGGCGAACGGACCTACCAGCGCGTCGAGCAGCTTGCCGGCCGCACCGTGACCCTGACCAGTTCGAGTGCGGCAGGCGATACCCTCCACGAAATCAACCAGCGCCTGGCCCTGCGCAAGCTGGCGCCGCTCAAGGTGGAATGGGCGGACCCCAGCCTTGCGGTGGAGGATGTGCTGGAAATGGTGCAGGCCGGCATCTTCCACCTGACCGTGGTCGAACAGCCGATTGCCCGGCGCTGGGCGCAGGTGATGCCCAAGCTGCTGGTGCAGCGCAAGGTGCAGCTGGCCCAGCCCGAGGCGATGCATTGGTACGTGCGCCGCGACGCGGCGATGCTGCACGCCAGTGTCGATCGCTTCCTCAAGGGGTATCACGCCCCGGCCGATCAGGATGTGGCGTTCGAGCGTATCTACCGGCGCCTGTACAAGGTGCATTACCCGCTGGCCCAGGCCAACCGCCAGCGCCTGGAAAAACTGCGGCCGGTGCTGCAGCGTCACGCCCAGGCCCAGAACCTGGACTGGCTGAACCTGGCGGCACTGGCGTTCAAGGAGTCGGCCCTCGACCCGGCGGCCAGGGGCGCAGGTGGCGCCCATGGGCTGATGCAGATCACCCCCGGTGCGGCGCAGCGGGTGGGGATCAGCGATATCGCCAATGTCGATGGCAATGTACAGGCCAGCGCGCGCTACCTGGCACTGATCCGGCGCAAGTTCTTTTCCAGCAACCAGCTCAACGAACGCGAGCGCATGGCGTTCGTGCTGGCCGGCTACAACCTGGGACCGGAGCGGGTTCAGGCCATGCGGGCCGAGGCGCGGCGACGCGGCCTGAACCCCAACCAGTGGTTCTTTCAGGTAGAGCGTGTGGCGCTCGAGCAGGTGGGAATGGGGCCGGTCAGCTATGTTAATAGCGTCAACAAGTACTTTCTGGCATTCGACCGCGAACGCGACGCGCTGGAAGCCCGGGGACGAAAAGTGGCCTCACGCAAGTAATCGAAAATTACGATTTGTATGTGCAGATAATCGCGATTTTAACATTTGAAAATATGATTAAGATGGCGACCTCTACCACACACCTGCATCGCTTAAGGAAGACAGCATGAACGCCATCAACTCCGTATTGTTCACCCGTGCCGGCTGGGGCATTACCGTATTGCGCATCTTCATCGGCATCATCTTCATGGCCCATGGCTCGCAGAAGCTGTTCGGCCTGTTTGGTGGCGGCGGGCTGGCAGGCACCGCGCAGTACATGGAAAGCCTGGGGCTGACCCCGCCGACACTGATGGCGGCGCTGTCCGGTGGGGCCGAGTTCTTCGGCGGGCTGGCACTGGTCATCGGCCTGCTGGCACGCCCGGCGGCCCTGGCGCTGGTGGGGTTGCTGCTGGTGGCGATTTTCTCGGTGCACATCGGCAACGGTCTGTTCATGGCCAACAACGGCTATGAGTTCGCCCTGGCGCTGCTGGGTGGCGCGATTGCGGTACTGGTGGAAGGGGCGGGCAGGGCGTCGGTGGACCGCATGATCGCCAAGTGAGCCTTGGCGTTGTGGCACAAAAAGGGCCTGCATTGCAGGCCCTTTTTTGTGCCCGACCCGGCTGCTTGCTTCTGCGGCAACGCAGGCGCCTTCAAGGGCACCGACAGGTGCAGGAACCGGCGTCGCCGTCGAATGCGAGAAACTCGCTTGTTTTTCCGGCGTCCGGGTCGTTTATCAGACGATGGCATTGTTGACAGCCGGGCCGGCGCTTCTCTAGGATGCTGGCTTGCGCCGATTTAAACAGCTACTTGCGGGGCGCAGGAAGACCACCAGCAGGTCGTCCGAATACCGCTAAAGCGCTGGTTCGGTGACGCCTCGCACCGCAGCCCAGCGGGATCTGCGAGGCACAGAGAAGTACACCATGAGTTGCCCACGTACCAGCGTTTGCCTCACCCCTCTCCCTACCAGCCAGGCGGCTCGCACGCCGCGCATTCTGCTGAGCGGCAAACACCAGCCGACCCTGCTGCGCTACCTCGATGGCTGGCCCCGCCCCAAAGGCCGCGCCACGGCGTTCCTGATCCAGTTCGCCGACTCCTGCGAAACCCTCGCCCGGTTCGGCAACGACCGTTTCGACCTGGCCGTGGTGCAGGCGCCCTCGAGGGCCGATGCCGCCGAAGTGATCCACCACCTGACCCGCGTCGCCCGCCAGGGCTTGATCACCCGCGCCTGATCGCTCAGGGGTACTCGATCTCGACGATGTACACCGTCTGTTCGCCAGTCGGTGTCTGCACCCGCACTTCAGCGTCCAGTGCCTTGCCGATCAGGGCGCGGGCCAGGGGCGAATCGATGCTGATCAGGCCCAGTTTCAAGTCCAGCTCGTCGGGCCCGACGATGCGGTAGCGCGATTGTTCGCCGTCTTCGTTCTCGACCGTGACCCAGGCCCCGAAGTACACCTTGTTCGGGTCGCTGGGCCGCTCGCTCACCACTTTCAGGTTTTCCAGGCGCTTGGTCAGGAAGCGCACGCGGCTGTCGATTTCGCGCAGCATCTTCTTGCCGTAGGTGTACTCGGCGTTTTCCGAACGGTCACCTTGCGCTGCTGCCTCACTGACCGACTGGGTCACCTGGGGCCTGCGCACATGCCACAGTTCATGCAGCTCGGCGCGCATGCGCGCCTCGCCCTGTGGGGTGATCAGTGCGGTGCCGGCAGTGCGGGGCGGGCGGTATCGGCTCATGGGCTTCCAGGCTCGGGTAGGTAGCCGCCGAGTCTATCAGCCCTCGCGAAGCACTGTCAGCGGGCTGGCATTGAGCGCCCGGCGCGTGCCGAATACCCCCGCACCCCCCACCAGCAACGCACCGATCACCGGCAACAGCAGCAGCCACGGGTGCGGGCTCCAGTGCAGGTCGAATGCGTAGCGGTACAGCAGCAGGCTGATCAGTTCGGTGCCCAGCGCCGCGAGCAGGCCGCTGGCGGCGCCCAGCAGGCCGAACTCGATGCGCCGGGCCTTGACCAGCAGGCTGCGGCTGGCGCCCAGTGCCCGCAGCAGCGCACCCTGGTGGATGCGCTCGTCCAGGGTGGCCTGCAGCCCGGCGAACAACACGGCCAGGCCCGCCGCCAGCACGAACAGCAGCACGTACTGTACCGCCAGGGTCACCTGGGCCAGGATGCTGCGCAACTGCTCCAGCAGCGCATCGACCTGCAGGATGGTGGCTGCCGGGAACGCTCGCGACAGGGCCACCACCTGCTGGTCGTGGCCTGGGGCCAGGTAGAAGCTGGTGAGATAGGTGGTCGGCAGGTCCTGCAGGGTGCCGGGCTGGAAGATCATGTAGAAGTTGGGCTGGAAGCTGTCCCAGTTGACCGTGCGCAGGCTGCTGACCTGTACCTGGCGCTCCAGGCCACCGATGCTGAAGGTCAGGGTGTCGCCCAGCTTGAGCTTGAGGCTCTCGGCCAGTTGCGCCTCCACCGACACGCCGGGCAAGGCATCGGCCGTTGGCTGTGCCTGCCACCACTGGCCGGCGCTCAAGGTGTTGCCCTGGGGCAGGTCGGCGGCCCAGGTCAGGCTCAGGTCGCGCTGGACGGCGCGGTCACCGGTGGATTCCTTGCTGACGATCTCGCGCACCGGCTCGCCATTGATGAGCGTCAGGCGCCCGGGAATCACCGGGAACAACGGCGCGGCATGGACCGAGAATTCGTTCAGGCGCTGGGCGAAGGTGTCCTTGTCGTCCGGCAGGATGTTGAGCACGAAATAGTTGGGAGCATCCTTGGGCAGCTGGTTCTGCCAGGTGTCGAGCAGCTCGGTGCGCAGCAGGGCGATCAGGGCCATGGCCAGCAGGATCATGCCGAAGGCCAGCGACTGGCCTGCCGCCGCCAGCGGATGCTTGAGCAGTTGCCCCAGGCCCAGGCGCCAGGCCAGCGGGGCGCCGGCCAGCAGCCGGCGCAGGCTGCGCAGGCCGAGCAGCAGCAGACCGCCCAGCACCAGCGCGGCCACCAGACCACCGCCGAGCAGGGCGAAGGTCAGCAGCAGGTCCAGGCTCAGGCGCCACATGATGAGGCCCAGGGCCAACAGTGCTGCGCCATACACCAGCCAGCTGCTTGCCGGCACCGGCAGCAGGTCGCGGCGCAGTACCCGCAGCGGCGGCACCCGGCCCAGCGCTGCCAATGGCGGCAGGGCGAAGCCGGCCAGCGCCACCAGCCCGGTGGCGATCCCGGCCAGGGCCGGGGCGATGCCACCTGGCGGCACCTGCGAAGGCAGCAGGCCCTGCAGCAGGGCGAACAGACCCAGTTGCGCCAGCCAGCCGAGCAGTGCGCCCCCCAGGGCTGCCACGCTACCCAAAATCGCCAGTTGCAGGCAGAACAGGCTCAGCGCCTGGCGCCGGGACAGGCCCAGGCAGCGCAGCAGGGCGCTGGCATCGAAGCGGCGCATGGCAAAACGGCTGGCCGACAGCGCCACGGCCACGCCGGCCAGCAGCACCGCCACCAGGCTGGCCATGTTCAGGTAGCGTTCGGCCTTGCCCAGTGCACCGCCGATCTGCTGGTTGCCGTCACGCGAGTCGCGCAGTTGCTGGTGGGCGGCAAGCCCCGCCTTGGTAGCCTGGGTGTAGCTTGCCAGGGCCTGGGGCTCGCCGCGCCACAGGTCGCGGTAGGTGACCCGGCTGCCGGGCTGCACCACGCCGGTGGCATCCAGGTCGGCGAGGTTCATCAGCACCCGCGGGGTGAGGCTGTAGAAGTTGCCGGCGCGGTCCGGCTCATAGGTCAGCACGCGGCTCAGGCGCAGGGTCTTCATGCCCACGTCGACGCTGTCACCGATCTTGAGGTTCAGCGCCGCCAGCAGGCGCGACTCGACCCAGGCTTCGCCCGGCGCCGGACCACCGCCGGCCACCTCCGGCCCGTAGGCCTCGGCGGCACTGCGCAGCTCCCCGCGCAGCGGGTAACCCGTGCCGGCAGCCTTGACACTGGAGAGCTGGATGCCGTTGTCGGTGGCGATCACGCTGGAGAACTCGACCACTTTCGCATGGGCCAGGCCCAGCTGCTCGCCGTTGCGGATCTGTTCCGGGGTGGCCGGGGCGCTGCCCTGCAACACCAGGTCGGCGCCAAGGAACTCGGTGGCACGCAGCAGCATGGCGCCGTTCAGGCGGGCGCCGAAGTAGCCGATGGCGGTGCTGGCGGCCACGGCCACCAGCAGGGCGAAGAACAGCACGCGCAGTTCGCCGGCGCGTGCATCGCGCATCAGTTGACGCAACGCCAGGCTCGGCAGGCGCAGAAACGACAGGTGTGCCATCTAGGGCTCCAGCGGGGTGACCAGGTGGCCGGCTTCCAGGCGAATCAGCCGGCCGCAGCGGTGCGCCAGGCGTTCATCGTGGGTGACCAGGACGAGGGTGGTGCCGCGTTCCTTGTTCAGTTCGAACAGCAGGTCGCTGATGCGTTCACCGGTGTGGCTGTCGAGGTTGCCGGTGGGCTCGTCGGCGAACAGCACCGCAGGCTCGGCGGCAAAGGCGCGGGCAATTGCAACCCGCTGCTGCTCGCCGCCGGACAACTGGCGTGGCGAATGGCTCAGGCGCTGGCCCAGGCCGACCCGTTCGAGCAGGCTGCGGGCGTGTTCGCGGGCATCGCGGCGTCCGTCCAGCTCCAGCGGCAGCATCACGTTCTCAAGGGCATTGAGGCTGTCGAGCAGCTGGAACGACTGGAACACGAAGCCGACATGCTCGGCGCGGACCTGGGCGCGCTGGTCTTCGTCGAGCGGGCCCAGGTCGTGCCCGGCCAGTGTCACCGAGCCTGCACTGGGCAGGTCGAGGCCGGCCAGCAGGCCGAGCAGGGTGGACTTGCCCGAGCCGGAGGCGCCGACAATGGCCAGGCTGTCGCCCTGTTTCAATTCCAGGCTCAGTTCGTGCAGGATGGTCAGGTCGCCTTCCGCGCTGGAAACCACTTTGCTAAGGTTGCGCGCAGTCAAGATGCTGGGGCCCATGGAGAATCCAATGCGAGTGTGGTTATTGAGTGCAGGCCTGGCCTTGCTGTGCATGGCCCAGGGCGCATCGGCAGGAACGGTGTTGATCGTTGGGGATAGTATCAGTGCCGCTTTTGGCCTGGATACCCGTCAGGGGTGGGTTGCCCTGCTCGAACAGCGGCTCAAGGCCGAGGGTTTCGATGACAAGGTGGTCAATGCCTCGATCAGTGGCGACACCAGTGCCGGGGGCCAGGCGCGGCTGCCTGCGCTGCTTGCAGAGCACAAGCCCAGCCTGGTGGTGGTGGAGCTGGGTGGCAATGACGGGCTGCGCGGGCAGGCACCGGCGCAATTGCAACAAAATCTTGCCTCGATGATCGATCGCTCCCGTGATGCCGGTGCCAGGGTGCTGCTGCTGGGCATGCGCCTGCCACCCAACTATGGCAAGCGCTACACCGATGCGTTCGCACAGGTGTATGCCGATCTTGGCAAGGAAAAGGACGTGCCGCTGGTGCCGTTCTTTCTCGAAGGGGTAGGTGGCGTGCCCGAGTTGATGCAGGCCGATGGCATCCATCCGGGGCAGGGCGCCCAGGCGCAGTTGCTGGAAAATGCCTGGCCATCAATAAAACCGCTGCTTTGACGCTTTTATACTGATCGGCTTTCGGCTAATGTTGCGCCCCCGATTTGGAGCCCCCGATGCCGCGTCCCGCCTGGTCCCTGTATGCCTATCAATTGATCGAGCCTGACGAACAGCTTGACCTGTTCGCCTGCCAGGAGAGTCGCGTCCACCTGATCGCCCGCCAACTCGAACTGGGCGGCTCCGTCGACCGTACCCTGTGTGGCACCCTGCTGCCGGCGCAACCGCGCTGGTCGGGTGTGGAGCGCAGCATCTACCGTGACCAGCGCCTGTGCCGCCTGTGCCGGGCGATCCTCGAGGCGCAGCGGCGCGGCACGCGTCCGGTATGGCCCGAGCTGCAGGCCTGACGTCGGATCTTTTACGTTTGGCAAGGGTTCTGTGCCCGGATGCCTCCCGATCCCGCAGGGGGCGGTGTACAATTGCCCGCTTGACCCACCTGAATTAGCGAAGGATTTCCCGGATGTTGCCGCGCTTTCCCGCCGTCACCCGTTGCCTGTCCCTGGCCGCCCTGCTGGCGGCGGGCCCTGTTGCCGCTCTGGAGTTCCCCCTGCCGCCGCCGGGCGAGGATGTCATCGGCCAGGTCCAGGTGATCAAGGCCAAGTATGAGGACACCTTCGCCGACATCGGTACCGCCAACGACCTGGGCTACCTGGAAATGGTCGCAGCCAACCCGGGCGTGGACCCCTGGTTGCCAGGCGCCGGCACCGAGATCGTGCTGCCGACCCGTTTCATCCTGCCGCCGGGCCCGCGCGAAGGCATCGTGATCAACCTTGCCGAGTACCGCCTGTACTACTACCCCAAAGGCGAGAACGTGGTGCACACCTTCCCGCTGGGCATCGGCCGCGAAGGCTGGGGTTCGCCTATTGCCAACACCAAGGTCACGGCCAAGACGCCGAACCCGACCTGGACCCCACCGGCCTCGATCAAGGCCGAGCACGCCGCCGACGGTGATCCGTTGCCCAACGTGGTGCCGGCCGGCCCGGACAACCCGCTGGGCCCGTTCAAGTTCACCCTGGGCGTACCGGGCTACCTGATCCACGGTTCCAACAAGAAGTTCGGCATCGGCATGCGTACCAGCCATGGCTGTTTCCGCATGCTCAACAACAACGTGCTGCAACTGGCGAGCATGGCCCCGGTGGGGACTTCGGTGCGCATCATCAACGAGCCGTACAAGTTCGGCCTCAGTGGTGGCAAGGTCTACCTCGAGGCGCATACCCCGCTGGATGACAAGGGCGACCCGTCGGTGGTCGACAAGCACACGGCAGTGATCAATGCCCTGCTCAAGCGCGAAGACCTGGCCAACAACCTGCGCATGAACTGGGACATGGTGCGTGACGTGGTGGCGGCCGAAGATGGTATCCCGGTAGAGATCGCGGTGCCGGGTGACGCCAGTGCGCCGATGGTATCGAGCGTTCCGCTCGAAATGCAGTAACCCGCTTGTGTTTGCACGAGGCCCGCTTCATGCGGGCCTCGTCGTTTGCGCAGGACGGTTCTGCAGGCAATAAAAAAGCCGACCCACAGGTGGGTCGGCTTTTTAACAATCCCGAGGGATTATTACTTGCGGCTGGCTTTTTCCAGCATACGCAGAGCGCGCTCGTTAGCTTCGTCAGCAGTTTGCTGAGCTTTCTGAGCGGCGGCCAGAGCGTCATCAGCCTTGCGGTAGGCTTCATCGGCACGAGCTTGTGCACGGGCTGCTGCGTCTTCGGTTGCAGTCAGACGGGCTTCGGTTTCTTTGGAGACGCTGCTGCAACCGGTGGCCAGTACTGCGGCCAGAGCCAGAGCAGAGAATTTCAGAACGTTGTTCATCGTGTTCCCCTTCAAGGACTTTCTATTAAAGAGCCATCTCTCAACAAAGAGAAACTGGCCGGCGTACATAGTACCCATTACTTGTAGTAAGTAAACTGACCGAGCGCAAGAACCGGAAAAAAATTGCGCGGTTGCGCAGGCCGCCCCGGCGGGGGTGTGAAAAGAATGCAGGCGCTTTTGTAGCGGCGCTGAAACACCGCTGTAAATGCGTCTTTGTAGTGAACTAAAAGTGACTCCAAGTGTCATTGTTCGTCTTACCACTACATCATCCGGCTACTGTTGGCAGTGTGGCTCGCTGCCGTGTTCGCATGCTGCAAGTGCAGGTTTTTTACGATCAAGTACCTTGAGCATCTGTGCACTGGGCGCCTACTATTTGTGGGTGCTCAGTTGCCAGAGAACAACCAGGCTGTTCTCGCTGTCCAAACGGGCACGGGGTGGCGTAGAGGTTCCTTCGCCGGACAAACATCGGTAAGGTAAGGGTCTGACGAGAAGACCCGCGAGGAGTAGTGATGAGCGAGGCGTTGTCCATCCACCATGACCAGGCTGGTCATCAGTTCGAGACCAATGTGGACGGTCATCGTGCCTACCTGACCTACATGGACCTGGGTAAGCAGACATTGGATATCTACCGCACGTTCGTGCCCAATGCGCTGCGTGGGCGAGGCATCGCTGCGGCGCTGACCGAAAAGGCCCTCGCCTATGCCGAGGACATGGGCTACACCGTGATCCCCTCGTGCTCCTATGTCGAGCGCTACATGGAACGTCATCAAAAGCATTCCAACAAGGCCTGAGCCTGCTGACACCCTGTTGAAAACGAAAACGCCGGGCATTGCCCGGCGTTTTCGTTGATGGCTTTCAGCCGCGGTTGCGCTTGGGCAACACGTCCTTGAGCTTGGCGCGCATGCTGCGCACGGACTTCTCGGTGGCTTCCCAGTCGATGCAGGCATCGGTGATCGACACGCCGTACTGCAGTTCGGCAAGGTCCTTGGGGATGGCCTGGCAGCCCCAGTTGAGGTGGCTTTCGACCATCAGGCCGATGATCGACTCGTTGCCTTCGAGGATCTGGTTGGCCACGTTGTCCATCACCAGCGGTTGCAGGGCCGGGTCCTTGTTGGAATTGGCGTGGCTGCAGTCGACCATGATGTTCGGCTTGATCCTGGCCTTGGCCAGGGCCTGCTCGCACAGGGCGACGCTGACCGAATCATAGTTGGGCTTGCCGTTGCCGCCGCGCAGCACCACGTGACCGTAGGCGTTGCCCTTGGTGGTGACGATGGATACGCCACCTTCCTGGTTGATGCCCAGGAAACGGTGCGGGCTGGAAACCGATTGCAGTGCGTTGATCGCCACGGTCAGGCCGCCGTCCGTACCGTTCTTGAAGCCGACGGCCGAAGACAGGCCCGAGGCCATCTCGCGGTGGGTCTGGGATTCGGTGGTGCGCGCGCCGATCGCCGACCAACTGATCAGGTCCTGCAGGTACTGCGGGGAGATCGGGTCGAGGGCTTCGGTGGCGGTGGGCAGGCCCATTTCCGCCAGATCCAGCAGCAGCTGGCGACCGATGTGCAGGCCGTCCTGGATCTTGAACGAGTCATCCAGGTACGGGTCGTTGATCAGGCCCTTCCAGCCCACCGTGGTGCGCGGCTTCTCGAAATACACACGCATCACCAGGTACAGGGTGTCGGCGACTTCGGCCGCCAGCACCTTCAGGCGCTCGGCGTATTCATGTGCGGCCTTGAGGTCATGGATCGAGCAGGGGCCGATCACCACGAACAGGCGGTGGTCCTTGCCGTCGAGGATATTGCGTACCACTTCGCGGCCCGCGGTCACGGTCTGCAGGGCGGTGGCGCTGAGTGGAATGTCCTTCTTGAGCTGATCGGGGGTGATCAAGGTCTCGTTGGAGGCAACGTTAAGGTCGTCGATCGGTAAATCAGCCATCGTGTTACTCGTCAGGTCACGGGTGCCGGCCGCCAGCTACCCGCGCGGCGGAGCAGCATGATTGAACGCGGCGGGGTGCCGAACCTTAGCGCGTTACACCGTGATTCGACAATGGGCAGGGCCCGCTTTCCTGCCGATTTGGCCCATTGGTATGGGGTTTTCTGATCAAAAGTGCCGTCACCCGACACGCTCGCAGGTTGCGGGCGGCAGCGCCCGGCCTGATAGTGTGTCGATTGTTTGACCTTATGGCGCCCGATGCAGGGCAGTGCGGAGCAGAGCGGCGATGAGCAAAGGCCTTGGCGACAAACTGGTGGTAGCCATTTCATCACGGGCACTGTTCGATCTCAGCGAGAGCCATCGGCTGTTCCTGGCCGAGGGTGTCGAAGCCTACCGCCAGTACCAGATCGAGCACGAAGACGAATACCTGCAACCGGGTGATGCGTTCCCGTTGGTGGAAAAGCTGCTGGGCCTCAACGCCAGCCTCGGCCAGGCCCGGGTCGAGGTGGTGCTGGTGTCACGCAACAGCGCCGACACCGGGCTGCGGGTGTTCAATTCCATCGAGCATTATGGCCTGGGCATTTCGCGGGCAGCCTTCGTTGGCGGGCGCAGTCCGTATCCGTACCTGGCCGCCTTTGGTTGCCACCTGTTTCTGTCCACCGATGCAGAAGATGTGCGCCGCGCACTGGACGCCGGCTTTGCCGCTGCCACCATCCTTTCCGGCGGGGCACGGCGTGCGGCCAGCGCGGAGCTGCGTATCGCCTTCGATGGCGATGCAGTGGTGTTTTCCGACGAGTCCGAGCGCGTCTATCAGCTAGGCGGCCTGGAGGCGTTCCAGGCCAGCGAGCGCGAGTCGGCCCGCGAGCCGCTGCGCGGCGGGCCGTTCAAGGCCTTCCTGGCGGCGCTCAACGTGCTGCAGAAAGAGTTCCCCAGTGGCGCCTGTCCGATTCGCACCGCACTGGTGACGGCGCGCTCGGCGCCGGCCCACGAGCGGGTCATCCGCACCTTGCGCGAATGGGACATTCGCCTGGACGAGTCGCTGTTTCTCGGCGGCCTGGACAAGTCGGCGTTTCTCGAGGCGTTCGCGGCCGATGTGTTCTTCGACGACCAGGCAGGGCACTGCGAACGCGCCAGTGCAGTGGTCGCCACCGGCCATGTGCCCCACGGCATCAGCAACGAACGTACCCCCGGCTAGGCCGCCTGGCAGGGCGCCGGACGGCTCTGCGCGTCGTTTTGGCGCTGCTAAGCTGAACCTTGCCCTGCCGTATCGGCAGCTAGGAGGTCAAATGATCCGTTCGATGCTGTGTGCCACCGACCTCGGTTGTTACTCCCCTTATGTCATGCAACACGCGCTGGCGCTGGCACGCAGCTTCAGCGCCGAACTGTACGTGGTCCATGCCGTGGAACCGATGGGCCAGTTCGCCGAATCGCTGCTGGAAAGCTACCTTGATGAACATACCCTGTCCCATATGCGCGGTCGGGCGCTCAATACCGTGATGGCGAACATCGAACAGCGGGTGCTGGAGAACTTTCAGGATGAACTGGGCGAGAAGGAAGACCTGGCGCTGATCCGCGCGGTGCGGGTACGCCAGGGCGACCCGGCCGACGTGATCCTGGAGCAGGCCCAGCGCCTGAGCGTCGACCTGCTGATCGTCGGCAGCCACAGCCAGGGCGCCGGTAGCGAGATCCCCTTGGGGCGCACGGCGGTACGCGTCCTTCAGCTGTCGCCGGTGCCTGTGTACATGGTGCCCCTGGCGCAGTACCTGGGGCGGCGCAAGTCATAGGGGAGGCGGTGTAGGACGTTGTAAGAAAGCTGAAGAAATAGTTCTAGATTTATTCTTCAAACCACTAATATAGTTATAACTCGTCGCTGCTGCCGGTGACGCCCAGTTGATTTGAGGGATACCTATGAAGCTTCAACAATTGCGCTACATCTGGGAAGTGGCGCACCACGACCTCAACGTCTCCGCGACAGCGCAGAGCCTGTATACCTCCCAGCCGGGGATCAGCAAGCAGATTCGCCTGTTGGAAGACGAGCTGGGTGTGGAAGTGTTCGCCCGCAGCGGCAAGCACCTGACCCGCGTGACCCCGGCAGGTGAGCGCATCATCACCACCGCCGGCGAGATTCTGCGCAAGGTCGAGAGCATCAAGCAGATCGCCCAGGAATTCTCCAACGAGAAAAAGGGCACCCTGTCGATCGCCACCACCCACACCCAGGCACGCTACGCCCTGCCGCCGGTGATCAGTTCGTTCATCAAGCAATACCCTGAAGTGGCGCTGCACATGCACCAGGGCTCGCCGATGCAGATCGCCGAGATGGCGGCTGACGGTACCGTCGACTTCGCCATCGCCACCGAGGCCCTGGAGCTGTTCGGTGATCTGGTGATGATGCCGTGCTACCGCTGGAATCGTTGCGTGGTGGTGCCGCAGGGTCACCCCCTGACCAAGCTGCCCAAGCTCACCCTGGAGGCGTTGGCCGAATACCCGATCGTGACCTATGTGTTCGGCTTCACTGGCCGCTCCAAGCTCGACGAAGCCTTCAGCCATCGCGGCCTGACCCCCAAGGTGGTGTTCACCGCGGCCGATGCCGACGTGATCAAGACTTACGTGCGCCTGGGCCTGGGCGTGGGCATCGTGGCCAAGATGGCGGTGGACACCAAGCTCGACAACGACCTGGTGGTGCTCGATGCCAGTGAGCTGTTCGAGTCCAGCATCACCAAGATCGGTTTCCGTCGTGGCACCTTCCTGCGTGGTTTCATGTGCGACTTCATCGAGAAGTTCGCGCCCCACCTGACCCGCGAAGTCATGGCCAAGGCCATCCAGTGCCACAACAAGCAGGAACTCGAAGAGCTGTTCGCTGGCGTCGAACTGCCAGTGCACTAAGCCCTTGCAGTGCCTTCAGGCCGCCAGCACGGTGGCCTGAAGGCGCTCCTGCAGATAGCCCCGCGAGCAGGTAGCCCAGCCACTGGCCACGATGCCCTTACTGCTGACGCAATGTCTGGCAGGTGGGGCCAGGTGCTGCGCTCAGGGTGTGCATGTTCAGCCCTTGGTAATCAGGTTGCCGGCGTGCAGCCCGCATTCCTTCTGAGTCGACTCCTCCCACCACCAGCGGCCTTCGCGCTCGTGCTGGTTGGGCAGTACCGGGCGCGTGCAGGGTTCGCAGCCGATGCTGATGAAGCCGCGTTCATGCAGGCTGTTGTAGGGCAGCTCGAGCATGCGGATGTAGCCCCACACCTCTTCGCTGCTCATCTGCGCCAGCGGGTTGAACTTGTACAGGGTGCGCTCGGGGGTGGAGAAGGCGCTGTCGATTTCCAGCGCGGCCACCTGGCTGCGGGTGCCGGGGCTCTGGTCGCGGCGCTGGCCGGTGGCCCAGGCGCTGACGGTGCTCAGTTTGCGGCGCAGCGGCTCGATCTTGCGGATGCCGCAGCATTCGCCGTGGCCGTCCTTGTAGAAGCTGAACAGGCCCTTTTCCTTCACGAAGGGGTCGAGTGCACTGCGATCGGGGGAAAGGATCTCGATCGGCAGCTTGTACTGCTCGCGCACCTGGTCGATGAACCGGTAGGTTTCCGGATGCAGGCGGCCGGTGTCGAGGCTGAACACCTTGACGTTCTTGTTCAGCTTCCAGGCCATGTCCACCAGCACCACGTCTTCGGCGCCACTGAAGGAGATCCACAGGTCGTCGCCGAAGTGTTCGAAGGCGAGCTTGAGGATGTCCTGCGGGGACTTGTTGGCATAGGTCGCGGCGAGGGCGGCGACGTCGAAGGGTTGGCTCATCAGGCGGCTTCCGGTCATTGAATGGCGCTTGGCGCTCGTAATGGGCGAATGTTAACAAAAATTGCCGGGTTAGACGGTGCGCCTGTAGAGTGCGCCTTCCATTTTTAGCGTTGTTCGAGGAGTGAGCTGTGGAAATTGCCTGTCTCGACCTGGAAGGTGTACTCGTCCCGGAGATCTGGATCGCCTTTGCGGAAAAAACCGGAATCGAATCGTTGCGGGCCACCACCCGCGACATTCCCGATTACGACGTGCTGATGAAGCAGCGCCTGCGCATCCTGGATGAGCATGGCCTCAAGCTCTCCGACATCCAGGCGGTGATTGCCACGCTCAAGCCGCTGGACGGCGCCATCGAGTTCGTGGACTGGTTGCGCGAGCGTTTCCAGGTGGTGATCCTTTCCGACACCTTCTATGAATTCTCGCAACCGCTGATGCGCCAGCTGGGTTTCCCGACCTTGCTGTGCCACCGCCTGATCACTGACCAGAGCGATCGTGTGACCGGCTACCAACTGCGCCAGAAAGACCCCAAGCGCCAGTCGGTGCTGGCATTCAAGAGCCTATACTACCGGGTGATCGCGGCGGGTGACTCGTACAACGACACCACCATGCTGGGCGAGGCGGATGCAGGCATTCTGTTCCATGCGCCGGAAAACGTGATTCGCGAGTTCCCGCAGTTCCCGGCGGTGCATGATTTCGAGGCGCTGAAGAAAGAGTTCATCAAGGCCTCGAACAGGTCGTTGAGCCTGTAATACCGCCTTCGCCGGCAAGGCCGGCTCCTGCACGCTGTAGGAGCTGGCCGTGCCGGCGAAGCGTTCTAGAGGCCCTGCAGGGTCTGGAGCAACACCCTGACCTTGGTGATCGACTCCTCGTACTCCGTCTCCCACTGCGAGTCCGCCACCACCGCACCGCCCCCCCAGCAGCACACCTGGCCGTCCTTCACCAGCAGGCTGCGGATGGCGATCGAGCTGTCCATCTCCCCGCGCACGTCCACATACAGCAGCGAGCCGCAATACAGCGCGCGCCGGCTCGGCTCCAGTTCGTCGATGATCTGCATCGCCCGAATCTTCGGCGCCCCGGTGATCGAGCCGCCGGGGAAGCTGCCGGCTATCAGGTCCAGCGCATCCTTGCCCGGTGCTAGGCGTCCGGTCACGCTGCTGACCATGTGGTGCACGTTGGGGTAGCTCTCCAGGCTGAACAGCTCCGGCACCTGCACCGAGCCGGTAGCGCAGCTGCGCCCCAGGTCGTTGCGCAGCAGGTCCACGATCATCAGGTTCTCGGCGCGGTCCTTGGTGCTGGCCAGCAGCTCGGCAGCATTGGCGGCATCCTGCACGGGGTCGCTGCTGCGCGCACGGGTGCCCTTGATCGGGCGGGTTTCGACCTCGCCCTGGCTGACCCTGATGAAGCGCTCGGGCGAGAAGCTCAGCAGCGCGCTGCCATCGGCCAGTACCTGATAGCCAGAGAAGGGCGTAGGGCAGGCAGCCCGCAGCGCCTGGTAGGCCGCCCACGGGTCGCCCTGGCAGGGTGCGCGAAAGCGTTGGGTAAGGTTGATCTGGTAGCAGTCGCCGGCATGGATGTACTGCTGCACCCGCTCGAACGCCTGACGGTAATCCTCGGCTGCGAGGTCGCCGCGCATTGGCGCAGCAAGCCTGAATGCGCCGGCTGCCGTCGCGGCGTCGTGCTCGAACAGTGCCACCAGGCGCTCGCGTTCGGTGGCGGGAAGCGCCGGATGAAACACCAGCTGGCTGCGCTGCAGTTGATGGTCGCTGATCAGTGCCCAGGCATACAGCCCCAGGCTTGCGTCACCCAGCCCCAGGTCGTCGCAGGCAATGGCGGGCAGGCGCTCCAGGCGCCGGCCGAAGTCGTAGCTCAGGTAGCCGATCAGGCCGCCGGCGAACGGCAGCTCGACACCTGCCGGCAAGTGCGCGCGCCCAAGCCCGGCCAGTTGCTCGCGCAGGCGCTGCAGGTAGTGCTGGCCGTCTTCTTCGGCGTCCGGGGTCAGCGTGCACAGTGGCCAGGCGCTGAGCAGATCGAAGCGCCCACGCACGGCGCCAGGCCGTGCGCTGTCGAGCAGCACGGCGCCAGGTGCCTGGCGGATACGGGCAAAGTAGGCGGCCGGGTCGGCCTGGTAGGGCAGGGGGTGAAGTGTGCAGGTCGGCATTCGGGTGAACAGCTGTCGAGGCGGGGCGAGCATTGTAGCCCTGTGCAGGCGATGCTCCTAGCGGATCGGCGACCGCCCTGTGCGCGGCTGCGCCAGGGCGGTGGCAGATTACTGCGCCGGGATGTGGCCGAACAGTTCCTGGGCGAAGCGCACGCGCTCTTCGACGCTTTCCTTGATGCCATTGCTGGCCAGTTCCTCAAGGTGCGCCTCGACGGCGTGGGTGCGCAGGGTCAGGCCGCAATCGTTGGCGATCTGGATGTTCAGGCCGGGGCGGGCGTTGAGTTCCAGGATCAGCGGGCCCTTGTCCTGGTCCAGCACCATGTCCACGCCGATGTAGCCCAGGCCGCACAGTTCATAGCAGCCGGCGGCCAGCTTCATGAAGCCGTCCCAGTTGGGCAGTTGCACGCCGTCCACCGCATTGGTGGTGTCGGGGTGCTTGCTGATGATGTTGTTCAGCCAGGTACCGCGCAGGGTCAGGCCGGTCGCCAGGTCCACACCCACGCCGATGGCGCCCTGGTGCAGGTTGGCCTTGCCGCCGGACTGGCGCGTGGGCAGGCGCAGCATGGCCATGACCGGGTAGCCCATGAGCACGATGATGCGGATGTCCGGTACGCCTTCGTAGCTGATGCTCTTGAAGATCTGGTCCGGGGTTACCCGGTACTCGATCAGCGCGCGGTCGCGATGGCCACCCAGCGAATACAGCCCGGTGAGGATGCTCGACACCTGGTGCTCGATTTCCTCGTGGGTGATGATCTTGCCGGACACCGTGCGGTAGCGGTTCTCGAAGCGGTCGGCGATCACCAGGATGCCGTCACCACCGGCGCCCTGCGCCGGCTTGATGACGAAGTCGCTGCGCCCGCCGATGATCTCGTCGAGCTTGTCGATGTCCTTTTCGGTGGAGATCACCCCGTACATTTCCGGCACGTGGATGCCGGCCTTGATCGCCCGCTCCTTGGTGATGATCTTGTCGTCGACGATCGGGTACAGGTTGCGCTTGTTGTACTTGAGCACGTAGTCCGCGTTGCGCCGGTTGATACCCATGATGCCCCGGGCTTCCAGGGCCTTCCAGGTTTTCCATAGGCCGAACATCAGGCGTCAGCCTTCACGAAGGCCTTGAAGCGCACCAGCTCCGTCAGGCGGTAGCCGCGGTAGCGGCCCATCGCCAGCATGAAGCCCACCAGAATCAGCAGCACCGCCGGGAAGGTGAACACGAAGTACACCAGTTCGGGCACGCTCATCAGCAGGTGCGCGACCGAGGCGGCGAACAGGGTGCCGATGGCGACTTTCATGGCATGGCCGCCGCCGCGTTCCTCCCAGGTGATCGACAGGCGTTCGATGGTCATGGTCAGAATTACCATCGGGAACAGTGCCACCGACAGCCCGCGCTCCAGGCCCAGCTTGTGGCTGAACAGGCTGATGGCCGCGATCAGCACCACCACGAAGGTCAGTACCACCGACAGGCGCGGCAGCATCTGCAGCTTCAGGTGTTCGAGGTAGGAGCGCAGGGTCAGGCCCAGCGCGGTGATCACCGTGAACAGGGCGATACCGAAGCCCAGCTGGGTCTCACGGAAGGCCAGGGCGATCAGCACCGGGGTGAAGGTACCCAGGGTCTGCAGGCCGATCAGGTTGCGCAGCACCAGGATCACCAGCACGCCGATCGGGATCATCACCATGATCATGAAGGTCTGCTGGGTCTGCAGCGGCAGGCCGTACAGCGAGTATTCGAGGAAGTCGGCGTCGGTGTTCTCGTCGGTCAGCTTGGCCAGGCGGATGGCGTTCATCTCGCTGTTGTTCAGGCTGAAGCTGACGTTGACCTTCTTGCCGCCATCGACGGTGATCAGCGGGTCATCGCCGGTCCACCACAGCAGGCGGTCGGCCGGCAGGCCCTGCTCGCCGGTGTCCGGGTTGAAGTACAGCCAGTCGTTGCCGTTGAAGCTGCGCAGCCACAGTTCCGGGCTCTGCGGCTGGTCGGCCAGCAGGCGGATGGTGTGCACCTTCTCCACCGGTACGTGGGCGATCGACAGCAGCAGGTCGATGACCTTGGCCTTGTTCAGCGAAGAGGCATCGCCGGCCAGCAGCAGCTTGACGTTGTCGTCGTTGGGGTTGTTGACCCGCTTGATGGTCTCGCTGACGAAGGTCTCGACGTCGGCCGAGTGCTGGCGGATAGGTGCCATCAACGCTTCGGCGGCGATCTTCTCCGGCCCTTCGACCGGCTGGCTGTCACGGAAGGTCGGGCCCTTGATCTTGACCTTTTCGCTGCTGTAGCGCTTGGTCAGTACCAGGCGGTAGTAGAGGGTCTGGTTGCCCTTGGCGCGCCGCGCCGACCAGGTCACCTTGCGGTTGCCATCGACACGGTTGACGCTCACGCCGTAGTTGTTGGAGATGAAGCTCTCATTGAGGCTGACGTAGTCGTTGCTCAATGGCGGCACGAACATCTGGATCTTGATCGGGTCCTTGGGGCTGGCGACGAACTCGACCTTGGCATCGATGTTCCACAGGTCGTCGGTTTCGTCTTCGGTCACCGGGATGCCGAGCATGAAGATCTGGTACGCCGTGATCGACACACCCAGCAACACCAGGAGGGTGATCAGGACTTTCAGATGAAGGGTAAGAGAGCGCATCGAAATTACTCTGCGGTATGAGCGTCAGTGGCGCAGGCAGGTTTGCCGGCAGCGTATTTAAGGCTTGGGTCGACCAGCGCGTCGAAGTGCTTGAGCGCCTCGGAGCCGATCAGTAGCGGGTACTGGAAGGCACTGCGGTCGGTCAGGTTCACTTCGATGCTGCGCAGGGCCGTACCCATGCAGATATTCAGCGCGATCACCGGGCGGGAGGTATAGGCCTTGCCTTCGTCCGGGTTGTAGTCACCGGCGCGTCGCTTGATCTTGCTGACACGAGCCAGTGGTCGTTCTATCGGATGCGAATGGGCTGCGTCAATTGCCAGATAGAAGCGCACCCACGATTCGCCGTTGCGCTTGAAGCGCTTGATATCGCGCGCGCTCAGCGAGGCGGTCTTGGCCCCGGTGTCGAGCTTGGCCGCAACCTCGAGGTCGATATCGACAAGGCGGGCATATTCATTGAGGCCATAGACAGTCTTGTCTGCCGCCTGGCTCAGGGCAGGCAGCCCACAGAGGCTGAGTAACAGTAGAAAGGGTGTGAGTCTCATAAATCCTGACGCGATGCTGTGGGGGTTTGCCCCCTCAGAGGCGGCGGCATTCTACCACGCTGGTGTGTCGATGCCAGCGGCTGGAGTCAGACAACACCGACAGACACGAAGTTCGTTCTTAGACGATTGTCGACAATATTGAATTTGTCTTTGACTGGGGTGGCTTAATTAGCTAGTTTTGGCCCTACAGATTTTCAAGGTGTCGACAATATGCTGGATGCAGCCCAAGCCTCCGCCCCCCTTCAGGAAGATTCGGAGACGCTTTCCGAAAACGTCTTCCGGCGCATCCAGGCCGCGATCGTCAAGGGCGAGATCGCCCCCGGCAGCAAGATCTCCGAGCCGGAGCTGGCGCGTACCTACGGCATCAGCCGCGGCCCGCTGCGCGAGGCCATCCACCGCCTGGAAGGCCAGCGCCTGCTGGTACGGGTGCCGCACGTAGGGGCGCGGGTGGTGTCGCTGAGCCATGCCGAGCTGATCGAGCTGTACGAGATTCGCGAGTCCCTCGAGGGCATGGCCTGCCGCCTGGCTGCTCAACGCATGAGCGTAGCCGAGATCGACGAGTTGCGCCGGGTGCTCGACACCCATGAGCGTGATGCCGCGTTCCAGGCCGGGGTGGGCTACTACCAGCAGGAGGGCGACTTCGACTTCCACTACCGCATCATCCAGGGCAGCGGCAACCGTACCCTGGTGCAGATGCTGTGCGGCGAGCTGTACCAGCTGGTGCGCATGTACCGCATCCAGTTCTCCGCCACGCCCAACCGCCCGCACCAGGCGTTCGCCGAACACCACCGGATTCTCGATGCCATCGCCGACCGTGACGGCGAGCTGGCCGAATTACTGATGCGCCGCCACATCGGCGCATCCAAGCGCAATATCGAGCGTCATTACAAAGACGCCACCGCCCCTAGCCCACGAGGTGAGTCATGAGTCAGAAAAGCAGTCCCGGCCAGCGTTTTCGCGATGCAGTCGCCGCCGAGCACCCGCTGCAGGTCGTCGGCGCCATCAATGCCAACCATGCGCTGCTGGCCAAGCGCGCCGGGTTCAAGGCCATCTACCTCTCCGGTGGCGGTGTGGCGGCAGGCTCGCTGGGCCTGCCCGACCTGGGCATCACCGGCCTGGATGACGTGCTGACCGACGTGCGCCGCATCACCGACGTGTGCGACCTGCCGCTGCTGGTGGACGTGGACACCGGGTTCGGTTCGTCGGCGTTCAACGTGGCGCGCACGGTCCGCTCGATGATCAAGTTCGGTGCCGCCGCCATTCATATCGAGGACCAGGTGGGCGCCAAGCGCTGCGGCCATCGTCCGAACAAGGAAATCGTCTCGCAACAGGAGATGGTCGACCGCATCAAGGCGGCCGTGGACGCGCGTACCGACGACAGCTTCGTGATCATGGCGCGTACCGACGCCCTGGCGGTAGAAGGCCTGGAGGCCGCGCTGGATCGCGCTGCGGCGTGCATCGAGGCCGGTGCCGACATGATCTTCCCCGAGGCCATCACCGAGCTGTCGATGTACAAGACCTTCGCCAATCGCGTGAAGGCGCCGATCCTGGCCAACATCACCGAATTCGGCGCCACGCCGCTGTACACCACCGAAGAGCTGGCCTCGGCCGACGTGTCGCTGGCGCTGTATCCGCTGTCGGCGTTCCGCGCCATGAACAAGGCGGCCGAGAACGTCTACACCGCGCTGCGCCGCGACGGCACGCAGAAAAACGTCATCGACACCATGCAGACTCGCATGGAGCTTTACGATGCCATCGACTACCACGTGTTCGAGCAGAAGCTCGACGCACTGTTCGCTCAGAAGAAGAGCTGAACCAGCACACCGCAATTAGCCGATTCCCATAACAAATTCAAAAGTGGAGAAAACCAATGGCCGAAGCAAAAGTACTCAGTGGTGCCGGCCTGCGTGGTCAGGTGGCCGGGCAAACCGCACTGTCGACCGTGGGCCAGGCCGGCGCCGGCCTGACCTACCGTGGCTATGACGTTCGCGACCTGGCCGAGCACGCGCTGTTCGAAGAGGTCGCCTACCTGCTGCTGTACGGCGAGCTGCCGACCCAGGCCGAGCTGAGCGAGTACCAGCACCAGCTCAAGGCGCTGCGCGACCTGCCCCAGGCGCTCAAGGAAGTGCTCGAGCGCATTCCGGTCACCGCCCACCCGATGGATGTGATGCGTACCGCCTCCTCGGTGCTCGGCACCCTGGAGCCGGAGCTCAACTTCGGCCTGCAGCACGAGAAGACCGACCGCCTGCTGGCGCTGTTCCCGGCGGCCATGTGCTACTGGTACCGCTTCAGCCACCATGGCGTGCGCATCGACTGCACCAGCGACGAAGACACCCTGGGCGGGCACTTCCTGCACCTGCTGCACGGCAAGAAGCCGAGCGAGCTGCACGTCAAGGTGATGAACGTTTCGCTGATCCTGTACGCCGAGCACGAATTCAACGCCTCGACCTTCACTGCCCGGGTGTGTGCCTCGACCCTGTCGGACCTGTACTCGTGCGTGACGGCGGCCATCGGCTCGCTGCGCGGGCCGCTGCACGGTGGTGCCAACGAGGCCGCGATGGAAATGATCGAGCGCTTCAAGACCCCGCAGGAAGCCGTTGCCGGCACCCTCGGCATGCTCGAGCGCAAGGACAAGATCATGGGCTTCGGGCATGCCATCTACAAGGAGTCCGACCCGCGCAACGAAGTGATCAAGGGCTGGGCGAAGAAGCTCGCCGACGAGGTGGGCGACACCGTGCTGTACCCGGTGTCCGAAGCCATCGACAAGACCATGTGGGAGCAGAAGAAACTGTTCCCCAATGCCGACTTCTACCATGCCTCGGCCTACCACTTCATGGGTATCCCGACCAAGCTGTTCACCCCGATCTTCGTCTGCTCTCGCCTGACCGGCTGGGCGGCGCATGTGTTCGAACAGCGTGCCAACAACCGCATCATCCGCCCGAGCGCCGAATACACCGGCGTCGAACAGCGCAAGTTCGTGCCAATCGAACAACGCTGAGACTGGCGTGCAGTACCTTTGATATGGCCCTGCCGAACCTGGTGGGAGCGGGCTTGCCCCGCGATAGCCGCTGCGCGCAGTAGCTGATACCGCGCCGATGCCATCGCGGGTCGAGCCCGCTCCCACAGGGGGCGGGGTATGCCATCAGGGGGACTGCGCACCGCCGACTTATCCGTGATTGAGTCCCGCGTCCATGAATACTGAATTTCGCAAGCACCTGCCGGGCACCACGCTCGACTACTTCGACGCCCGCGCCGCCATCGACGCCATCAGCCCCGGCGCCTACGACAAGCTGCCCTATACCTCCCGCGTACTGGCCGAAAACCTGGTGCGCCGCTGCGACCCGGCAACCCTCGATGCCTCGCTCAGCCAACTGATCGAGCGCAAGCGCGACCTCGACTTCCCCTGGTACCCGGCCCGCGTGGTGTGCCATGACATCCTTGGCCAGACCGCACTGGTTGACCTTGCCGGCCTGCGTGACGCCATCGCCGACAAGGGCGGCGACCCGGCCCAGGTCAACCCGGTGGTGCCGGTGCAACTGATCGTCGACCACTCGCTGGCCGTGGAGTGCGGCGGCTTCGACCCGCAGGCGTTCGAGAAGAACCGCGCCATCGAAGACCGTCGCAACGAAGACCGCTTCCACTTCATCAACTGGACCAAGAAGGCGTTCAAGAACGTCGATGTGATCCAGCCCGGCAACGGCATCATGCACCAGATCAACCTGGAGAAGATGTCGCCGGTGATCCACGCCGAGCAGGGCGTGGCCTATCCCGATACCTGCGTCGGTACCGACAGCCACACCCCCCACGTGGATGCCCTGGGCGTGATCGCCATCGGCGTCGGCGGCCTGGAGGCCGAGAACGTGATGCTGGGTCGTGCGTCCTGGATGCGCCTGCCGGAAATCGTCGGCGTGCAGCTCACCGGCAAGCCGCAGCCAGGCATCACCGCCACCGACGTGGTGCTGGCGCTCACCGAGTTCCTGCGCAAGGCCAAGGTGGTCGGCGCCTACCTCGAGTTCTACGGCGAGGGCGCTCGTGCGTTGACCCTGGGCGATCGCGCGACCATCTCCAACATGGCCCCCGAATACGGCGCGACGGCGGCGATGTTCTCCATCGACCAGCAGACCATCGATTACCTCAAGCTCACCGGTCGTGAAGACGCCCAGGTCAAGCTGGTGGAAACCTACGCCAAGGTCGCCGGCCTGTGGTCCGACAGCCTGGTCAATGCCGAATATGAGCGTGGCCTGCAGTTCGACCTGTCGAGCGTGGTACGCAACATGGCCGGCCCGTCCAACCCGCATGCGCGGGTGGCCACCAGCGAGCTGGCTGCCAGGGGCATTGCCGGGCAATGGGAAGAGGTGCCGGGGCAGATGCCTGACGGCGCGGTGATCATCGCTGCCATCACCAGTTGCACCAACACCAGCAACCCGCGCAACGTGATCGCTGCCGGGCTGCTGGCGCGCAATGCCAACAGGCTGGGGCTGACGCGCAAGCCGTGGGTCAAGTCGTCGCTGGCGCCAGGCTCCAAGACCGTGGCCCTGTACCTCAAAGAGGCGGGCCTGGAGGATGAGCTGGAGCAGCTGGGCTTCGGCATCGTGGCGTTTGCCTGCACCACCTGCAACGGCATGTCCGGCGCTCTGGACCCGGTGATCCAGCAGGAAATCATCGACCGCGATCTGTACGCCACCGCCGTGCTGTCGGGCAACCGCAACTTCGACGGGCGTATCCATCCGTATGCCAAGCAGGCCTTCCTGGCCTCGCCGCCGCTGGTGGTGGCCTACGCCATTGCCGGCACCATCCGTTTCGATATCGAGAAGGACGTGCTGGCCGTGGTGGACGGCAAGGAAATCCGCCTCAAGGACATCTGGCCCAGCGACGAAGAGATCGATGCAGTGGTCAAGGCTGCGGTCAAGCCGGAGCAGTTCCGCCAGGTGTACATCCCGATGTTCGCCGTGCACGAAGACACCGGACCCAAGGTCGACCCGCTGTACGACTGGCGCGCCATGAGCACCTACATCCGTCGCCCGCCGTACTGGGAAGGCGCGCTGGCAGGCGAGCGCTCGCTCAAGGGCATGCGCCCGCTGGCGGTGCTGCCGGACAACATCACCACCGACCACCTGTCGCCGTCCAACGCGATCATGCTCGACAGCGCCGCAGGCGAGTACCTGGCGAAGATGGGCCTGCCCGAAGAGGACTTCAACTCCTACGCCACCCACCGTGGCGACCACCTGACCGCGCAGCGCGCGACCTTCGCCAACCCCAAGCTGTTCAACGAGATGGTGCAGGAGAACGGCAAGGTCAAGCAGGGTTCGCTGGCGCGTATCGAGCCGGAGGGCAAGGTGACGCGCATGTGGGAGGCCATCGAGACCTACATGCAGCGCAAGCAGCCGCTGATCATCGTGGCCGGTGCCGACTATGGCCAGGGCTCGTCACGCGACTGGGCGGCCAAGGGCGTGCGCCTGGCCGGTGTCGAGGCCATCGTGGCCGAGGGCTTCGAGCGTATCCACCGTACCAACCTGGTGGGCATGGGGGTGTTGCCGCTGGAGTTCAAGCCGGGCACCGACCGCAAGACCCTGGGTATCGATGGCAGCGAGACCTATGACGTGGTGGGGCAGCGGACACCGCGGGCCACCTTGACCCTGGTGATCACGCGGCGTGACGGCGAGCGCCTGGAGGTGCCGGTGACCTGCCGTCTGGACACGGCGGAAGAGGTGTCGATCTACGAGGCGGGCGGTGTACTGCAGCGCTTTGCCCAGGACTTCCTCGAGTCGTCGGTGGCATAAAAGACTCAGCTTGCCTCGCCCTAGTGGGAGCGGGCTTGACCCGCGATGCAGGCGACGCGGTACTGGCTGTAACCGCATCGCTTGCATCGCGGGTCGAG
>NZ_JASCPN010000120.1:0-5584 GCF_029960155.1 Pseudomonas sp. PS01300
TCAGGCTGGAGGTGCTTCGATCGAAAGATCGGCAGCGGTGAAAAAGGTGGTTGACAGCAGGTTGTAACGCTGTAGAATTCGCCTCCCGCTACGAGAGATCGAAGCGAGTCAAGTGTTTGAAGTGAAACGAAAAACTTCAAAATAAACGCTTGACAGACTCTGAGGAAAGCGTAGAATGCGCGCCTCGGTTGAGACGAAAAGTTCTTGACCAACCGCTCTTTAACAACTGAATCAAGCAATTCGTGTGGGTGCTTGTGAGCTCAGACTGATAGTCAGAAAGATTATCAGCATCACAAGTGACTGCACGAAAATCGAAAGATTTGAAAGTAAGTCATTTGAGAATGCTGAGCCAAGTTTAGGGTTTTCTCAAAACCCAAGCAGTATTGAACTGAAGAGTTTGATCATGGCTCAGATTGAACGCTGGCGGCAGGCCTAACACATGCAAGTCGAGCGGATGAGAAGAGCTTGCTCTTCGATTCAGCGGCGGACGGGTGAGTAATACCTAGGAATCTGCCTGGTAGTGGGGGACAACGTTTCGAAAGGAACGCTAATACCGCATACGTCCTACGGGAGAAAGCAGGGGACCTTCGGGCCTTGCGCTATCAGATGAGCCTAGGTCGGATTAGCTAGTTGGTGAGGTAATGGCTCACCAAGGCTACGATCCGTAACTGGTCTGAGAGGATGATCAGTCACACTGGAACTGAGACACGGTCCAGACTCCTACGGGAGGCAGCAGTGGGGAATATTGGACAATGGGCGAAAGCCTGATCCAGCCATGCCGCGTGTGTGAAGAAGGTCTTCGGATTGTAAAGCACTTTAAGTTGGGAGGAAGGGCAGTAAGCGAATACCTTGCTGTTTTGACGTTACCGACAGAATAAGCACCGGCTAACTCTGTGCCAGCAGCCGCGGTAATACAGAGGGTGCAAGCGTTAATCGGAATTACTGGGCGTAAAGCGCGCGTAGGTGGTTCGTTAAGTTGGATGTGAAATCCCCGGGCTCAACCTGGGAACTGCATCCAAAACTGGCGAGCTAGAGTAGGGCAGAGGGTGGTGGAATTTCCTGTGTAGCGGTGAAATGCGTAGATATAGGAAGGAACACCAGTGGCGAAGGCGACCACCTGGGCTCATACTGACACTGAGGTGCGAAAGCGTGGGGAGCAAACAGGATTAGATACCCTGGTAGTCCACGCCGTAAACGATGTCAACTAGCCGTTGGAATCCTTGAGATTTTAGTGGCGCAGCTAACGCATTAAGTTGACCGCCTGGGGAGTACGGCCGCAAGGTTAAAACTCAAATGAATTGACGGGGGCCCGCACAAGCGGTGGAGCATGTGGTTTAATTCGAAGCAACGCGAAGAACCTTACCAGGCCTTGACATCCAATGAACTTTCCAGAGATGGATTGGTGCCTTCGGGAACATTGAGACAGGTGCTGCATGGCTGTCGTCAGCTCGTGTCGTGAGATGTTGGGTTAAGTCCCGTAACGAGCGCAACCCTTGTCCTTAGTTACCAGCACGTTATGGTGGGCACTCTAAGGAGACTGCCGGTGACAAACCGGAGGAAGGTGGGGATGACGTCAAGTCATCATGGCCCTTACGGCCTGGGCTACACACGTGCTACAATGGTCGGTACAGAGGGTCGCCAAGCCGCGAGGTGGAGCTAATCTCACAAAACCGATCGTAGTCCGGATCGCAGTCTGCAACTCGACTGCGTGAAGTCGGAATCGCTAGTAATCGCGAATCAGAATGTCGCGGTGAATACGTTCCCGGGCCTTGTACACACCGCCCGTCACACCATGGGAGTGGGTTGCACCAGAAGTAGCTAGTCTAACCTTCGGGAGGACGGTTACCACGGTGTGATTCATGACTGGGGTGAAGTCGTAACAAGGTAGCCGTAGGGGAACCTGCGGCTGGATCACCTCCTTAATCGACGACATCAGCTGTCTCATAAGCTCCCACACGAATTGCTTGATTCATTGAAGAAGACGATTAGGTTAGCAACCTTCGATTGGGTCTGTAGCTCAGTTGGTTAGAGCGCACCCCTGATAAGGGTGAGGTCGGCAGTTCGAATCTGCCCAGACCCACCAATTTGCTGGGGCCATAGCTCAGCTGGGAGAGCGCCTGCCTTGCACGCAGGAGGTCAGCGGTTCGATCCCGCTTGGCTCCACCACCCCGCTTGCTAGTTTGTCAAAGCTTAGAAATGAATATTCGCCTCGAATATTGATTTCTGAACTTTATCAGAATCGTTCTTTAAAAATTTGGGTATGTGATAGAAAGATAGACTGGACAGCACTTTCACTGGTGTGTGTTCAGGCTAAGGTAAAATTTGTGAGTAATTACAAGTTTTCGGCGAATGTTGTCTTCACAGTATAACCAGATTGCTTGGGGTTATATGGTCAAGTGAAGAAGCGCATACGGTGGATGCCTTGGCAGTCAGAGGCGATGAAAGACGTGGTAGCCTGCGATAAGCTTCGGGGAGTCGGCAAACAGACTTTGATCCGGAGATCTCTGAATGGGGGAACCCACCTGGCATAAGTCAGGTATCTTGTACTGAATACATAGGTGCAAGAGGCGAACCAGGGGAACTGAAACATCTAAGTACCCTGAGGAAAAGAAATCAACCGAGATTCCCTTAGTAGTGGCGAGCGAACGGGGACTAGCCCTTAAGTGGCTTTGAGATTAGCGGAACGCTCTGGAAAGTGCGGCCATAGTGGGTGATAGCCCTGTACGCGAAAATCTCTTAGTCATGAAATCGAGTAGGACGGAGCACGAGAAACTTTGTCTGAATATGGGGGGACCATCCTCCAAGGCTAAATACTACTGACTGACCGATAGTGAACCAGTACCGTGAGGGAAAGGCGAAAAGAACCCCGGAGAGGGGAGTGAAATAGATCCTGAAACCGTATGCGTACAAGCAGTGGGAGCCTACTTTGTTAGGTGACTGCGTACCTTTTGTATAATGGGTCAGCGACTTATATTCAGTGGCGAGCTTAACCGAATAGGGGAGGCGTAGCGAAAGCGAGTCTTAATAGGGCGTTTAGTCGCTGGGTATAGACCCGAAACCGGGCGATCTATCCATGGGCAGGTTGAAGGTTAGGTAACACTGACTGGAGGACCGAACCGACTACCGTTGAAAAGTTAGCGGATGACCTGTGGATCGGAGTGAAAGGCTAATCAAGCTCGGAGATAGCTGGTTCTCCTCGAAAGCTATTTAGGTAGCGCCTCATGTATCACTGTAGGGGGTAGAGCACTGTTTCGGCTAGGGGGTCATCCCGACTTACCAAACCGATGCAAACTCCGAATACCTACAAGTGCCGAGCATGGGAGACACACGGCGGGTGCTAACGTCCGTCGTGAAAAGGGAAACAACCCAGACCGTCAGCTAAGGTCCCAAAGTTATGGTTAAGTGGGAAACGATGTGGGAAGGCTTAGACAGCTAGGAGGTTGGCTTAGAAGCAGCCACCCTTTAAAGAAAGCGTAATAGCTCACTAGTCGAGTCGGCCTGCGCGGAAGATGTAACGGGGCTCAAACCATACACCGAAGCTACGGGTATCACTTAGGTGATGCGGTAGAGGAGCGTTCTGTAAGCCTGTGAAGGTGAGTTGAGAAGCTTGCTGGAGGTATCAGAAGTGCGAATGCTGACATGAGTAACGACAATGGGAGTGAAAAACTCCCACGCCGAAAGACCAAGGTTTCCTGCGCAACGTTAATCGACGCAGGGTTAGTCGGTCCCTAAGGCGAGGCTGAAAAGCGTAGTCGATGGAAAACAGGTTAATATTCCTGTACTTCTGGTTATTGCGATGGAGGGACGGAGAAGGCTAGGCCAGCTTGGCGTTGGTTGTCCAAGTTTAAGGTGGTAGGCTGAGATCTTAGGTAAATCCGGGATCTTAAGGCCGAGAGCTGATGACGAGTTGCCATTAGGCGACGAAGTGGTTGATGCCATGCTTCCAAGAAAAGCTTCTAAGCTTCAGGTAACCAGGAACCGTACCCCAAACCGACACAGGTGGTTGGGTAGAGAATACCAAGGCGCTTGAGAGAACTCGGGTGAAGGAACTAGGCAAAATGGCACCGTAACTTCGGGAGAAGGTGCGCCGGTGAGGGTGAAGGACTTGCTCCGTAAGCTCATGCCGGTCGAAGATACCAGGCCGCTGCGACTGTTTATTAAAAACACAGCACTCTGCAAACACGAAAGTGGACGTATAGGGTGTGACGCCTGCCCGGTGCCGGAAGGTTAATTGATGGGGTTAGCTAACGCGAAGCTCTTGATCGAAGCCCCGGTAAACGGCGGCCGTAACTATAACGGTCCTAAGGTAGCGAAATTCCTTGTCGGGTAAGTTCCGACCTGCACGAATGGCGTAACGATGGCGGCGCTGTCTCCACCCGAGACTCAGTGAAATTGAAATCGCTGTGAAGATGCAGTGTATCCGCGGCTAGACGGAAAGACCCCGTGAACCTTTACTATAGCTTTGCACTGGACTTTGAATTTGCTTGTGTAGGATAGGTGGGAGGCTTTGAAGCGTGGACGCCAGTCTGCGTGGAGCCATCCTTGAAATACCACCCTGGCAACTTTGAGGTTCTAACTCAGGTCCGTTATCCGGATCGAGGACAGTGTATGGTGGGTAGTTTGACTGGGGCGGTCTCCTCCTAAAGAGTAACGGAGGAGTACGAAGGTGCGCTCAGACCGGTCGGAAATCGGTCGTAGAGTATAAAGGCAAAAGCGCGCTTGACTGCGAGACAGACACGTCGAGCAGGTACGAAAGTAGGTCTTAGTGATCCGGTGGTTCTGTATGGAAGGGCCATCGCTCAACGGATAAAAGGTACTCCGGGGATAACAGGCTGATACCGCCCAAGAGTTCATATCGACGGCGGTGTTTGGCACCTCGATGTCGGCTCATCACATCCTGGGGCTGAAGCCGGTCCCAAGGGTATGGCTGTTCGCCATTTAAAGTGGTACGCGAGCTGGGTTTAGAACGTCGTGAGACAGTTCGGTCCCTATCTGCCGTGGACGTTTGAGATTTGAGAGGGGCTGCTCCTAGTACGAGAGGACCGGAGTGGACGAACCTCTGGTGTTCCGGTTGTCACGCCAGTGGCATTGCCGGGTAGCTATGTTCGGAAGAGATAACCGCTGAAAGCATCTAAGCGGGAAACTTGCCTCAAGATGAGATCTCACTGGAGCCTTGAGCTCCCTGAAGGGCCGTCGAAGACTACGACGTTGATAGGTTGGGTGTGTAAGCGCTGTGAGGCGTTGAGCTAACCAATACTAATTGCCCGTGAGGCTTGACCATATAACACCCAAGCAATTTGCGTCGAACGACCAGATTGCGGTGTTGTGAAGACACAGTAAGCCGAAGATTTGTAACTCACAAACATCACATACCCGATTCGCTGGAGTGTCTGAACAAGACCTTCTGGCAACAGAATTTCTTGACGACCATAGAGCATTGGAACCACCTGATCCCATCCCGAACTCAGTAGTGAAACGATGCATCGCCGATGGTAGTGTGGGGTTTCCCCATGTGAGAGTAGGTCATCGTCAAGATTAAATTCCGAAACCCCTATCTGCATCTGCAGGTAGGGGTTTTGTCTTT
>NZ_JASCPN010000121.1:0-5578 GCF_029960155.1 Pseudomonas sp. PS01300
GACCGTCATGCCCAACAGATGACCGCTACCGTAGGTCAGCCAGCTGACCTTGTGCCCGTCCGGACGAGTGGTGGAGGTACGCAGGTTGAGGGCGTCGTACTCGTGCTGCCACACCGCGACCATCGGGGTGCCGGTGGCCAGGTAGTGCTGGTGTTCACGAACGAGGTTGCCGGCCTCGTCATGGAACCACTGCAGTTTGCTCGCGGCGTTGATGGCCTGGATCAGCCTGCCGTTGCCGTCGTAGGCAAAGGTTTCTTCCTCGCGCTGGTCACCCTGGCTGGCCACGCGGGAAATGAGACGGCCGACGGGATCGAAGGTGACGTCGAGGCGGCGTTGCCCGACGTGGGTGGAGGTCAGGCGCCCAGTGTTCGTGTCGTACTGGTAGCGCGTGGTGAGGCCGTCGAAGCCGCTCTCTTCCAGCAGACGGCCGACCGGGTCGTAGCGGAAACTGGCGTGGCTTTCGTTTTCGTTTTCCAGGCCCGTGAGGCGGCCCAGTTTGTCCCAGCGATAACGCAGAGTGTTCTCGGCCGCATCCACACGCTCGGCCAGCAAGCCAGCGACGGTGTAGGTCCATGTGGTACAGCGGTCGAGGGCATCGACGTGGGCCAGCAGGCGACTCTCGGCATCGCGCTCGAAGCGCTCTTCGGTCTTGTCCGGGTGGATGACCAGGGCGAGCTGGCCGGCCTTGTACGTGTACTGGGTCTTGTTGCCGGCGGCATCGGTGAACTGCACCAACTGCCCGATATCGTCATAGGCCCATTTGCTGGTCTTGCCCGAGCAGTCGGTGTACTCGACCAGTTGCCCGGCGTCGTTGTACACCAGCGCCTTTTCGTTGCCGTTGGCGTCCTTGATCGCCTTGACCAGACCGGAGGGTGTGTAGGCGAACTCGGTCTTGTTGCCCAGCGGGTCGACGGTTTCGCTGAGGTTGCCCTTGAGGTCGTACTGGCGTTCCCACACACCGGCCTCGGCGTCGCGGATCCTGATCGGGCGACGGCGGTCATCGTAGGCAAAGTGAACCTGGCTGTGGTCGGCACGGATATGCCGCACCACGCTGCCCTGCTCGTCGTAGTCGTAGCGATCCTCGCTACCATCCGGATGGACGTGGCGCAGAAGGTTCTTGCGTTCATCACGGAACAGCCATTGCGAACGTTCGTCGGGGTGACGAATGCGGTACAAGTGGCCGAGGATGTCGTAGTAGTACCAGGTCTCCTGGCCATAGGCGTCGGTGACGTAGGTGAGCCGAATGTTTTCGTCCCATTCCAGACGCGTGTCGTAGCTACCGTCATCGGCCCACTCGTGGATGGCCTTGGCATCGAACGCACTGCCATTCCACTCCAGGTTCATGCCCCGACCGGTACGGTCGGTGTAACGGGTTACCAGGTGGTTCTGGTACTGGTAGTGCCAGGTGGCGGCGTGCTCGTCCTGCGCGGCAATCAGGTCGCCGTGGTCATCGTAGTGGTAGGCGCACAGCTGGCGCAGCGGTTGCCCGTCGTGCATTTCCCACAGGCCGGTGAGGTAGCCGTGGTCATCGATCAGGGTGCCCAGGTGACGGTGCACGTCACTCATGTCGCCCTGAAAGGTGATGATGTCGGACAGCACCGGGCGCCCATCGTGGCGGTGCTCGTAATGCAGCATGCAACCGGCGTCGTTCTGCAGCAGGATCTTCTGCAAGTAATAGCGCTCGCCCACGCGCAGGTAATACTCCTTGCGATCAAAACCGCGGCAGATCACCAGCTCGTCTTCACGACTGCGTACCAGCAGCAGGTCCTCGATGGCGTTGTACTTCGACTTCTCGACCTTGGGCAGGTCGAACGCGTGGCTGCGGCCATCGTGGTCATGAAACAGCAGGCCCATGTCGACCACATCGATACGTGTGGTGAACTCAGTGATCCATCGCGCACCCAGGCTGCCCTGATCGTACTCGGCCAGGCGTGAGTGGTAGATACGCTGCCACTCGATGGGGAAGGCACCCGGCAGAACAAAGTCGGTATGAATGATGAACTCGGAGCCCAACGAAAAACTGATCGCGTGGTTCGAGTGGCTTTTCGGTTCCGGAGGACACCTGCGGCGCGTGGGGCTGGGAGTAGACGTCGCCTCATGCTGCCTGGCCGTCGCCCCCAGCTCCCCCTTGGGTTTCTCCCGTTCCACCTGGGTCACGGTGCCCGGCTTGCTCACGCCCGACTGCCCGTTCTTGTTGCGCTTGCGAAAGCCCTTCACGGCGCCGTCCAGCACATTGAGCATCGAACCGATGCTCATCGCCAGCGACGGGTCCGCCAGCCTGTTCAACTGGCGCGCCAACTCCGGCCCCAGCTTGCGCAACTGCCCGGTCTGGGCCAGTACCTGAGCCTTGATGTCATCCGACACCAGCTTGCTCACGGCGCTGTTCACCACCCCCTTGCCCGCAGCCTTGCAGGCACTGTGCATCGCACCGAAGATATTCCTGATCGCCGCCCTGGGGCTGTGCGTGAGCTGGTCGCCAGCCGCAGACAATTGCTGGCTCATCGCCGTGCGGTCGCTCCTGGCATCGAGCTGGCCGGTGGCCACGGCGTCCAGGCCGTCGGCGATTTCGCCGAGCATCTGGGTGCCCTTCGCACCCGCCGCGTCAAGAATCTCGGCCAGCCTGGGCTTGGCCTGGGTGACGAAGTCGTCGATGGTGCCGGCGATGGTGGCGTTCAAATGGCCGATCAGCACCTGGATAAGCGAGTCGCCGAGCAGCATCTTGGCGCTGTTGCGCAGTTCCTGGCGCACCAGGAACAACGTCGGGCGCAGGCTCATGCGCGCGGCCGCCATGGTCGGCGGTGCCGGCAGTACGCCGATCAGGTTGATGCCCAGGCTGACCCAGTCCAGCACCTCGCGCTGCTTGCTCTTGACCAGGGTGACCACGTCCCCCAGTGCATCCACCAGGGCCATGATGTTGCCCACCACCGGCAAGGCGCCGGCCACGGACTTGATGCGCTCCAGGGTGACGGTGCCACCGCTGATCGATTGCAGCCAGGCGTCGAATTCGGCGGCGCCGCGGCCCACGTCCTTGGCGTCGATGGTGTTGAGCGGGGCGACCGCGACCTGGGGTTCGCGGGGTTTGGCGGACTCGCTCATGCCAGCACCTCGCGGCTGGCCAGAGCCTTGGCCGGGCTGCTCGGCAAGGTCGGCTGGGCCAGACCGGGCAAGGTCTTGAGCGCCCTTGCCGCTTCCAGCGACGCCGCTGCGCCGGGCACCACGCTACTGGCCAGGCCGGCCATCGCGGCAGGCTCGCCCTTGAGTGCAGCGCCCACCTGCTGTGCCTGCTGCAAGGCCGCCTGGCCACTTCTGGCCAGTTGCAGCCCGCTGCCCGCAAGCGCCTTGCCATCGTCCATCACTGCAGAGCCACCGGGGCCCATGAGGCCCTGGGCCATTGTCTTTCCTTGTGCCATAACGTCCTGTACCAGTCCTTTGCCCTTGTCCATGCCTTGCTGCACCAGTGCCTTGCCGTTCTCCAGGCCATCCCTGGCCGCGCCCAGCACCTCGCCGACCACTGATTGCTGGCCGGGTGCGATATCGTCGAGTGAGGGGCTGAGCGGCCACGTGCTGGCGCCAAAGTGGCTGGCCTCGGCCCAGGTGTCAGCCGGGTCCAGGCCGAAGTCGGCCCACAGCGGGCCGAGGGCGGCACCGCTGGCGAGGTTGAAGCCGTCGGCGTCGAGCGTACCCTTGATCGATTTGCCCAGTGCGTCGGTCACGTTGTAGTCGCCGGTTTTCACGCCTTTGCTGTTGGCGTACTGGTACAGCAACTCCAGATCGCCCTTGCCCGGTTTCGGCGGCTCGGGGAAGGTCCCGGCCAGGCTCTTGGGCCCCACATGGGCGAAGTTCGCCGCGTGCGCGGTGTACGGCCCGGTGGTCACGTGGGTGATGCCACTGGCGTTGTAGGTGGTGGCACTGCCGCCGCCCTGCACCACCAGTTCGGTCTTGGCTGTCAGCGTGATGCGATCGGCATTGGCAGTGATGTCGAGCTTGGCCAACAGGTTGATGTTGTCTTTCAGCGCTTTGATATCGATGTCGCCCGACGCCGCCACCAACCGCCAGCCCATGTTCTGCACGAACAACCGCATGCCCTGGCTGGCACTGGCCAACAGCCGCTTGCCGATCGACAGGCTCGTGTGCCCGGTGCTGCTCAACGCCAGGTGTTCACCGGTCGCGACATGCGTCGAGCGCGGCGTGGTCAGGGCGATGCCCGCCGGGCTGGCCAGCACCAGGTGCGGTTCGCTGAACTCGGGAAATTCGTTGGCGCTCTGGTTGGTCGGGCCGCTGCCGACGATGCCCTGGTGCTGCGCATGCAGGGCCTTGGCCACCTCGTCCTGGTCGCCCGCCTCCTGCGCCTGTACCTCGCGCGCCTGCTGGCCAAAGCCGTCCTGCTGCTCGCTGGCGGTGGCCAGGCGTTCGGCGGTCTCGGGCAGGTCCTTGTGGTGCTTGGCTTCGTGATGGCGCGGCTCGGTGGTCAGCAGCAGGCCCGCCGCCGCACGCACGGCGCCATGCCGGTCGGTGCGCAGTTCGAAACCCTCACCGCGCGGCTGGCCGCCCGAGGGGCGCGGGTGGGTCAGGTAGCCCAGGTTGATCGCGCTGGCACCGTGGTCGCTGCGCAGGGCGATGCTGATCTCGCTGGTGGTGTCGTCGATGCGCAGCTCGTTGCTGCGGCTGCCCTTGTATTCCTTGCTCTTGACCGTGGCCAGGGTCTTGAAGTCGGGCAGCCGGTACGGCGGCAGGTTGGCGCCGTGGTACAGGCAACCGGTGATCAGCGGCTGGTCGGGGTCGCCTTCCAGAAAGGTGATCAGCACCTCCATGCCGATACGCGGCAGCGAGATGGCGCCGAAGCTGCTCTGGCTGGCCCAGTTGGAGGCCACGCGCATCCAGCAGGTGGTCTTGTCGTCCGATTGGCCTTCGCGGTCCCAGAAGAACTGCACCTTGACCCGGCCGTACTCGTCGCAATAGATCTCCTCGCCTTCGGGGCCGGTCACCACGGCGCGCTGGGAGCCCAGCACCCGTGGCTTGGGATGCCTCAGCGGCGGTCGATACGGCACGTCCCACGGCGTGGCGCAGAAGCGGTTGCGATAGCCCTGGTGGAAGTCGTCCTTGAGGTCGGTGACGTCGCTGCTGATCACCTCTTCGAGCACCTGCGGCTGCTTGCCTTCGTGGATGATTTCGGTGAGCAACCACAGGTCGTTCCAGGCCGGGTTGGCGTGCTCGGTCAGGCTCAGAAAATGCCCGCTGACCAGGCTCGGCTGGTCGCTGCGCCCCTCGGCCAGGCGGTAGTCGCTGCGGTGGCGCTCCAGGGCACGGGTGGCCAGGTGCTTGCCGCGCGCGCGGTCGCTGAAGCGCGCCGGGTAGTCGTAGTCTTCCAGGTCCGGCGCAGCACCGCTGTCGGCGTCGCTTTCGAGCTGGATGCGCGGTTTGGTGAAGTCGTAGTCGCGCCGCGTGGTGCGACTGGTGCGCGTGGCCAGGCGCAGGCCGAAGCGCTTGATCACCGGCACGTCGGCCACCAGCCCGGTGTCCTGCTGGTAGGCCACCGGGGCCAGCGTGGGGAATACGGTCTGGTCGTCGCCGAACACCA
>NZ_JASCPN010000122.1:0-4973 GCF_029960155.1 Pseudomonas sp. PS01300
GGTTCCAGCTGGCCCCCTTCGACTTTGCCTTACCCCTTCGCCGGCAAGGCCGGCTCCTACAGGTTTTGCGTAATCCTGTAGGAGCCGGCCTTGCCGGCGAAGCCTTTTTCAGTGCCCGGCCGACGCCGGCCCGGCCTTGGCCGCGAACGGCGGCTTGGCCAGCCACACCAGCAGCACCAGCCCGACGAACACCCAGCCCATCAACGTGAAGTAATCCACCGTCGACATCATGTACGCCTGGCTGTTGAGCATCTGCTCCAGCTGCGCATACGACTGCCCGTTCGCCCCGCCCAGGTGGCCGAGCATTTCACGGGTGGCCGGCTCATAGGTACTGATGCTTTCGCTCAGGTACGCATGGTGCTGGTCGGCCCGGCGAATCCAGATCCAGGTGGTCAGCGACGCGGCAAAGCTGCCGCCCAGGGTCCGCAGGAAGGTCGCCAGCCCCGAGCCGTCGGCGATCTGCTGCGGCGGCAGGTCCGAAAGCAGGATGCTCAAGGTGGGCATGAAGAACAACGCCACGCCGATACCCATGAACAGCTGCACCAGGGCGATGTGCTGGAAGTCCACCTTGTTGGTGAACCCGGCCCGCATGAAGCAGCTGGCACCGATTGCCACGAACGCCAGCCCCGCCAGCACGCGCAGGTCGAACTTGTGCGCGTACTTGCCCACGAACGGCGACATCAGCACCGGCAGCAGGCCGATCGGCGCCACCGCCAGCCCCGCCCAGGTGGCGGTGTAGCCCATCTGGGTCTGCAGCCATTGCGGCAGGATCAGGTTGATGCCGAAGAACCCCGCATACCCGCCCACCAGCACGATGGTGCCGATGCGAAAGTTGCGGTGGGCAAACAGACGCAGGTTCACCACCGGGTGCTTGTCGGTCAGTTCCCAGATGATGAACACCGCCAGGAACACCACCGAAATCAGGCTGCCGATGACGATGAAACTGGACTCGAACCAGTCCAGGTCATTGCCCTTGTCGAGCACGATCTGCAATGCCCCCACCCCGACGATCAGGCTCAACAGCCCGATGTAGTCCATCGGCTGGCGGCTGGTGCTCACCGGCCGGGTACGCATCTGCTGACGCACCACGGCGGCAGCGAACAGGCCGATCGGCACGTTGATGAAGAAGATCCACGGCCAGCTGTAGCTGTCGGTGATCCAGCCACCGAGTATCGGCCCGGCAATCGGCGCCACCACCGTGACCATCGCCAGCAGCGCCAGGGCCATACCCCGCTTGGCCGGGGGGTACACCGCAATCAGCAGGGTCTGGGTCATGGGGTACAACGGCCCGGCCACCACGCCCTGCAACACGCGAAAGCCGACCAGCTCGGGCATCGATTGCGAGATACCGCACAGAAACGACGCCAGCACGAACAGCAGCGTGGCCCAGATGAACAGCTTCACCTCGCCGAAGCGCCGGCTCAGCCAGCCGGTCAGCGGCAAGGCTATCGCGTTGCTCACCGCGAACGAGGTGATGACCCAGGTGCCCTGCTCCGAACTCACCCCCAGGTTGCCGGAGATGGTAGGCAGGGCGACGTTGGCAATGGTGGTGTCGAGCACCTGCATGAACGTCGCCAGCGACAGGCCGATGGTGGTCAGCAGCAGGCTTGGCGGGGTGAACGAAGCCTGCCCGCTCATCGCTGCGCAGTCTTGCCGCTGGCGGCGCTGTTGTCATGGATCAGGCGCGCGATCAGGGTATCGGCCTCCACCAGCTGGCGGTCGTACACCTGGGTGGCGAACGAGGCTTTCTGCGGCGGCTGTTGCGCCAGCACCGGGCCGCTCTGGTCGTGCAGGTCGACGTCGACCTGGGTCGACAGGCCGATCCGCAGCGGGTGTTCGGCCAGTTGCTCGGGGTTGATGTGGATCCGCACCGGCACGCGCTGGACGATCTTGATCCAGTTGCCGGTGGCGTTCTGCGCCGGCAGCAGGGCGAAGGCGCTGCCGGTACCGGCGCCCAGGCTGTCGATGGTGCCGCTGTACTTCACGTCGCTGCCGTACAGGTCGGCAACGATGTCCACCGGCTGACCGATACGCATGTTGCGCAGCTGGGTTTCCTTGAAGTTGGCGTCGATCCACAGCTGATCCAGCGGAATCACCGCCATGGTCGCGGTGCCCGGCTGCAGGCGCTGGCCCAGTTGCACCGTGCGCTTGGCCACATAGCCGGTGACCGGCGCCACCAGGGTGGTGCGGGCATTGTCCAGGTAGGCCTGGCGCAGGTCGGCGGCGGCAGCCTGCACTTCGGGGTGCGAGGAGACCACGGTGTCGTCGACCAGCGCGGTGGTGGTGTTGAGCTGCTGCTGGGCATTGCTCAGCGCACTTTGTGCCGATGCCAGGTCGTCACGGGCGTGGGACAGCTCCTCCTGCGAGATCGCCCCGCCGGCGGCCAGGGTCTTGCGTCGGTTGTAGTTTTCCTGGGCCTTCTGCAGCTCGGCCTTGCGCGCCGCCACCTGGGCCTTCTGCCCGTCGACGTTGCTGTAAAGCCCACGCACCTGGCGCACGGCGCGGGCCAGCTTGGCCTCGGCGCTCTGCAGGCCGACCTCGGTGTCGCTCGGGTCGAACTGGATCAGCACCTGACCGGCGTGCACCAGGTCGCCATCGTCGGCGCCGATGCTGGTGACGGTGCCGGTGACCAGCGGGGTGATTTCCACCACGTTGCCGTTCACATAGGCGTCGTCGGTGTTTTCGCTCCAGCGCCCGTAGAGCTCGTGCCAGGCCCACACACCGGCGCCAAGCACGAGTACGAGCACCAGCAGCCCGAGCAGCAGCGTCTTGCGCTTGCGCTGATTGTTGAGGTCCTGCTCGGTAGGGGCAGTGTCCGGGGAGGATGCAGTGGCCATGAGAAATACCTTGGCGTTTTATTGATTGCGGGAAGTCGAGGGCAATGCGGCGGCCTGGGTGTCGGCCTGGTAGCCGCCCCCCAGCGCCTGCATCAACTGGATCGACAGGTCGATCTGTTCGGCGTTCAGTTCGGCCAGCTGACGCTGCGACTGCAGCAGCTGCTGTTCGATGCTCAGCACATCCAGGTAGTTGCCGATGCCGGAGCCATAGCGCTGCATCACGGTGTCGTAGGACTGCTGGGCGATGTCGGTGGCACGTTGCTTGGCTGCAATCTGCTGGCCCAGTGCATGCAGCTGGTCGATGCTGTCGCTGACCTCGCCCAGTGCACGCACCAGGCTCTTGTTGTATTGCGCCACGGCCAGGTCGTAGTCGGCATCACGGGCATCGAGGTCGGCGCGCAGGCGCCCGCCGTCGAAAATCGGCAGCGACACGGTCGGGGCGATGTTGAAGAAGCGGCTCGGCGCGCCGAAGATCGCATCGCCCAGCAGTGCCTGGGTGCCGGCGGCGGCGCTCAGGTTGAGGTTGGGGTAGAAGCGTGTCTTGCTCGCATCGATCGACTTGCTCGCCGCCTCGACCCGCCAGCGCGCGGCCACCAGGTCCGGACGCCGGCCCAGCAACTCGGCCGGCAGCACCGAGGGCAGCGCCACCGCAGCAGGCTTGAGCACATTGGGGCGGGCGATCTGCTGGCCACGGTCGGGGCCCTTGCCCAGCAGCACCGCCAACGCGATCTGCGCGCTGCGCAGCTGCTTCTGGGCATTGATGGCCTGCTCCTGGGAGCTGGCCTCCAGGCTTTCGGTCTGCTGCAGCTGGTACTGGCTGTCGATACCCGAGGCCAGCCGGCGCTGGCTGAGTTCGAGCATCTGGCGGGTACGCTTGAGGTCTTCCTGGGTCAGGTCGTTGACGATGTGCGCCTGGCCCAGCTGGCTGTAGGCACGGGCAACGTCGGCGGCCAGGGTCAGTTGTGCGGCCTGGCGGTCCACCTCGGCGGCACGGGCCTGGCCCAGGGCGGCTTCCCAGGCATCGCGTTGCCCACCCCAGAGATCGAAGGTGTAGTTGAAGGTCGCGCTCAGGCTGCGCAGGGTGGAGTAGCTGCCGCCCTGCCCCGTCGGGTCCTGGTCACGGGCCAGGCGCGAGCGGCTGACCCCGGCGCTGGCATCCAGCGTGGGCATGCGCTCGGCGTCGGCAGCGTAGGCCGCGGCGCTGGCCTGATGGGCACGGGCGCTGGCAACCTGCATGTCGGGGCTGTCGCGCAAGGCCTCGCCGATCAGGCTGTCCAGTTGCGGGTCGCCAAGGCGGGTCCACCAGTCGCCCTTGGGCCAGGCCGCAGGCGACAGGGCTACGCCGCCGAGGGTCTTGCCAGCCTGCAGGTCGGCGGCGCCGAGGCGCCGGCCCTGGGTATCGAGGCCACTGTAGTTGGCGCAACCGGCCAGGCTCAGGGCAAGCACCAGCAGGCTTGCACCGGCACGCAGGGCTCGTGGTTTCATTGGGCCTCCACGCGCAGAGCGGTGACGGCATCGCCGGCCGCCAGCAGCACCTTGGTCAGGATCTTTTCCAGGGTCTTGAGCTCGTCCGGGGCCAGCACGCCAACCAGCTCGTTCATCGCCGAGGCACCGATCTGGGGCAACTGGCCGGCCAGCACATCGCCATCGGCGGTGAGCTCCAGGCGTACCTGGCGCCGGTCCTGCGGGCAGCGGCTGCGGGCGATCAGGCCCTTCTGCTCCAGGCGATCGAGCATGCGCGTCATCGACCCGCTGTCCAGGCTGAGGAAACGGCACAGTTCGGCGGGGGTATCGACCCCGTACTGGGACACGATGATCAGCACCTTGAACTGCGCGGCGGTGACGCCGAAGTCCTGCAGGTGGCTGTCCAGAATGCGGTCCTTCACCAGTGCGGCGCGCCCCAGGAGCATGCCGATGGTGCAGGACTGAAAGTTTTCGGGGGTGAAGTGCTGCATGAAGGGAGATACCTGCTTAGGCAGTGGATGCCGCAGATATTACTGCTCAGGCAGCGAATGGCCAAGCATTAATTAGCTTGCTTTCTATTTGGTCGACAAAAGGAGGTAGTGCGGCGCCTGTATCGCGGGCCAAGCCCGCTCCCACAGGATGGGTCATCAGCCTGTGGGCGCGGGCTTGGCC
>NZ_JASCPN010000123.1:0-4944 GCF_029960155.1 Pseudomonas sp. PS01300
GGTCAAGCCCGCTCCCACAGGTAAATGCACAACCTTGTGGGAGCGGGCTTGACCCGCGATGCTTTTCAGCGGGCCACGGGCTTTGGCTTGTACGCGCAGTACCCCGGCCGCGGGCCGATCCTTGGGTGGTTGCGGCAGGTGTCGGGGCGCTTGTCGTAAATGGTGCAGAACCGCGTCTTGCGGTCCAGGTACAGGCAATCGTCGTTGCTCATGCGCTGCAAGGTGAAGATCCCGGACTTCTGGTTGAAGCGCTCGACGATCCCATCCTTCTGCAGGCGCTTGGCGATGTTCTTGGGCGGCTCGCCCCGTTCGAATTCGTCCACCACGCCAATGCGGATCAGATCCGTGAGCTTGACCTCCACCGGCAAGGTGCAGCAACTGGACATGCAGCCCCCGCACATGTGGCTGGAATACCTCTGCCAGGTATCCAGGCGGTCGAGTTCGGCGGCGGCAATCAGGGTCGGTTTCATCAGGTTCGGTTTTTCAGATGGTCGGGTGGGCGCGCGATCATACCGGAGTTGGTCAAAATGTGAACAACCATTTGCCGGGTTCGTGCCAACCCGGTACCGCTTTTGCACAGAAACAAACGAACCCGCGCTACCGCGCCCGGTCGAACCGTCTAGGCTGAGAAATCCCCATCCGCATTCGTCAACTTGCCCGAGGACGTCGTATGTCTCAGGAACCACTCGCACGTGACGCACAGGTGGCTGCCTTTCGCACCGCTGTACTGGAAAAACTGACCTATGCCGTCGGCAAGGACCCCGAGCACGCCTTCGACCACGACTGGTTCGAGGCCATTGCCCTGGCCGCCCGCGACCACATGGTCGACCACTGGATGGACCACACGCGGCAGATCTACCGCAAGAGCCAGAAGCGCGTCTATTACCTCTCCCTCGAATTTCTCATCGGCCGCCTGCTGTACGACAGCCTGAGCAACCTCGGCCTGCTGGACATCGCCCGTGAAGCAATGACCGGGCTGGACGTGGACCTGGAGCGCATCCGCCTGCTCGAACCCGACGCGGCGCTGGGCAACGGCGGCCTCGGGCGCCTGGCGGCGTGCTTCATGGAGAGCATGTCGACCCTGGGCATTGCCGCCCACGGCTACGGTATCCGCTATGAGCACGGGCTGTTTCGCCAGGCCGTGGTCGACGGCTGGCAGCAGGAGCAGACCGAAAACTGGCTGGATTTCGGCAACCCCTGGGAGTTCGAGCGTGCCGAGGTGATCTACCCGATCAGTTTCGGCGGCAGCGTCGAGACCCGGCACGACGAATCCGGCCAGCCGCGCCAGGTGTGGTGGCCGGCCGAAACGGTGCGCGCGGTGGCCTACGACACGCCCGTGGTGGGCTGGCGTGGTGCCAGCGTCAATACCCTGCGCCTGTGGCGCGCACGGGCCCTGGAAGAGCTGCACCTGGAGCGTTTCAATGCCGGCGACCACCTGGGCGCGGTAGCCGAAGTGGCCCGCGCCGAGAGCATCTCGCGGGTACTGTACCCGGCCGACAGCACCGAGGCCGGCCAGGAGCTGCGCCTGCGCCAGGAGTACTTCTTCGTCTCGGCCTCGCTGCAGGACCTGCTGCGCCGCCACCTGAACATGAACCCCACGCTGCTCAACCTGCACGAAAAGGCCGCCATCCAGCTCAACGACACCCACCCCTCGATTGCCGTGGCCGAGCTGATGCGCCTGCTGGTGGACCAGCACGAACTGCCGTGGGACACCGCCTGGCAGCTCACCGTCGACACCCTGGCCTACACCAACCACACCCTGCTGCCCGAGGCGCTGGAAACCTGGTCGGTGGGGCTGATGGAGCGCATGCTGCCGCGCCACATGCAGATCATCTACCTGATCAACGCCTTTCATATCGACGCGCTGCGGGCCAAGGGCATCCATGACTTCGACGTGCTGCGCGCGGTGTCGCTGATCGAGGAGGACAACGGCCGGCGGGTGCGCATGGGCAACCTGGCGTTCCTCGGGTCGCACAGCGTCAACGGCGTGTCGGGGCTGCACACCAAGCTGATGCGCAGCACCGTGTTCGCCGAACTGCACAAGCTCTACCCCGAGCGGATCAACAACAAGACCAACGGCATCACCTTCCGCCGCTGGCTGTACCAGGCCAACCCGCCGCTCACCCGCATGCTGGTGGAGGCGCTGGGGCCCGAGGTGCTGGACGACCCCGAGAAGCACCTGCGGCGCCTCGAACCGTTCGCCGACAAGCCGGCGTTTCGCAAGGCCTTCGCCCAGCAGCGCCTGCACAGCAAGAAGGCCCTGGCCAACCTGATCCAGGAGCGCCTGGGCATCACGGTCGACCCCGAGGCGATGTTCGATGTGCAGGTCAAGCGCATCCACGAATACAAGCGCCAGCTGCTCAACCTGCTGCATACCGTGGCGCTGTACCAGGCGATCCGCGCCGAGCCGGGCACGCACTGGGCGCCGCGGGTGAAGATCTTCGCCGGCAAGGCCGCCGCCAGCTATCACCAGGCCAAGCTGATCATCAAGCTGGCCAACGACATCGCCAGGGTGGTCAACAACGACCCGACCGTGCGCGGGCTGCTCAAGGTGGTGTTCCTGCCCAACTACAACGTGAGCCTGGCCGAGAGCATCATCCCGGCGGCGGACCTGTCCGAGCAGATCTCCACCGCCGGCTACGAGGCCTCGGGCACCAGCAACATGAAGTTCGGCCTCAATGGCGCGCTGACCATCGGCACCCTGGACGGCGCCAACGTCGAGATGTGCGAGCAGGTGGGGGCCGAGCACATGTTCATCTTCGGCCTGACCTCCCAGCAGGTGGAGGCGCGCAAGCGCAGCGGCGATTTCGGTGCCAGCTCCGCCATCGGCGCCTCGTACCGGCTCAACGACGTGCTCCAGGCGATCCGCGGCGGGGTGTTCTCGCCGGACGACCCGGCGCGCTACGTGGGGCTGATCGATTCACTGGTGCCGTACGACCGCTTCCTGGTGTGCGCCGACTTCGATGCCTACTGGGAGGCCCAGCGCCGCGTCGAGGAGCTGTGGCACGACCCCCAGCAGTGGTGGCGCTCGGCCGTGCTCAATACCGCGCGCATGGGCTGGTTCTCGTCGGACCGCACCATTCGCGAATACGCCGGGGAGATCTGGAACGCGCTGGAGTAGGCGCCTGGCATCGGGCCCGGGGGCGTGAACCTTCGGCCCGATGTGTCGTCTGATCGGGCGAGCATGTCCTATTGCTCGCTAGCGCTTCACTCTCCCTGTAAACTGCGTGGGTTTTTTCTACCCCATCCTCCGGAGCCTTACATGTCCCGCGTTACCCTGAGTCGCTATCTGATTGAGCAGACCCGCAGCAACAGCACCCCTGCCGATCTGCGCTTCCTTATCGAAGTGGTGGCGCGTGCGTGCAAGGAAATCAGCCACAACGTGTCCAAGGGCGCCCTTGGCGGCGTGCTGGGCAGCATGGGCACTGAAAACGTGCAGGGCGAAGTCCAGAAGAAACTGGACGTGATTTCCAACGACATCCTGCTCGAAGCCAACGAGTGGGGCGGCCACCTGGCCGGCATGGCGTCCGAAGAGATGGACAATGCCTACCAGATCCCGGGCAAGTACCCCAAGGGTGCCTACCTGCTGGTATTCGACCCGCTGGACGGTTCGTCGAACATCGACGTCAACGTCTCGGTCGGCACCATCTTCTCGGTACTGCGCTGCCCCAACGAGTACCTGAGCCAGAACGAAAGCCTCAACGAACAGGCCTTCCTGCAGCCGGGCACCAAGCAGGTGGCCGCCGGTTACGCGATCTACGGCCCGCAGACCATGCTGATCCTGACCCTGGGCAACGGCGTCAAGGGCTTCACCCTGGACCGCGAGCTGGGCAGTTTCGTGCTGACCCACGAGAACATTCAGGTGCCGGAAACCACCGCCGAGTTCGCCATCAACATGTCCAACCAGCGCCACTGGGAAGCCCCGGTGACCCGCTATGTGGGCGAACTGCTGGCTGGCGAGACCGGCCCGCTGAAAAAGAACTACAACATGCGCTGGATCGCCTCGATGGTTGCCGACGTGCACCGCATCCTGACCCGTGGCGGCCTGTTCATGTACCCGCGCGATGCGCGCGAGCCATCCAAGCCGGGCAAGCTGCGCCTGATGTACGAAGCCAACCCGATGTCGTTCATCATCGAACAGGCCGGCGGTGCTTCCACCGACGGTCGCCAGCGCATCCTCGACATCCAGCCCGAGAGCCTGCACCAGCGTGTGGCGGTGTTCCTGGGTTCGAAGCAGGAAGTCGAGCGCGTCACCGGTTATCACCAGGAGTAAATCATGCTCGCACCTTGGCAGCCGTTGCTGGAGTGGTGGTTCGGCTGGGGCACCAGCCCCCAGGCCGTGGCTGACGAGAAGAGTACGCTGTGGTTCGGCAAGCACCACGACGACGAGGCGCGCGAGCGCTTCGGCGAGCTGGCCGCGCAGGCGCTGGCCGGCGAGCTGGACGAATGGCTGGCAAGCCCCCAGGGCTGGCTGGGCCTGGTGCTGCTGCTGGACCAGCTGCCCCGCATGATCCACCGCGACACGCAGCACGCCTTCGATGGCGACCGGCGTGCGCAGGTGCTGGTGATGCAGGGCCTGGACAAGGCCTGGGACTACCAGCTGCTGCCGATCCAGCGGGTGTTCATCCTGCTGGTACTGGAGCATGCCGAGGTGCTGGACTGGCAGAACATCAGCATCGAGCGCTATCAGTTGCTGCTGGATGCGCAGCCGGACAGTGACCGGCGCCTGTTCGAAGGTTTCCTGGACTATGCCGAGCAGCACCAGCGGGTGATTGCGCGGTTTGGCCGCTTCCCGCACCGCAACCTGGTGCTGGGGCGCCCGAGCACCGATGAAGAGATGGACTTTCTGCTGGAGCCGGGCTCGCGGTTCTGAGCTGAACCCAATCGCGGGTCAAGCCCGCTCCCACTAGGACTATCGCTGTCCTTGTGGGAGCGGGCTTGACC
>NZ_JASCPN010000124.1:0-4699 GCF_029960155.1 Pseudomonas sp. PS01300
CTCCCACAGGTTGATCACTGATCTAGAGCACAGTGATCAACCTGTGGGAGCGGGCTCGACCCGCGATGAGGGCAGCGCGATCAGTCAGCCAGGCGCCAGGTCGTCGTGCCCTTGCCGTCTTCCAGCACCACGCCCATGGCGGTCAGCTGGTCGCGGATGCGGTCCGATTCGGCCCAGTTCTTGTCGGTACGTGCCTGCAGACGCGCCTGGATCAACGCCTCCACTTCAGCTGCATCGACCTTGCCTTCGGCGCCCGCCTGCAGGAAGTCGTCGGCCTCCAGCTGCAACACGCCCAGCAGCTCGGCCAGCTCGCGCAAACGGCCCGCCAGGCCAGCGGCCACCTCAGGCTCGGCCTCGCGCACGCGGTTGATCTCGCGCACCAGGTCGAACAGCACCGCACAGGCTTCAGGCGTGCCGAAGTCGTCGTTCATGGCCGCGGCAAAACGCTCGACATACGCCTCGCCACCTTGCGCGGCCACGCGCGGCAAGCCGCGCAGCGCATGGTAGAAGCGTTCCAGCGCGCCCTTGGCTTCGCGCAGGCTGTCCTCGGAGTAGTTGATCGAGCTGCGGTAGTGGCTCGACACCAGCAGGTAGCGCACCACCTCCGGGTGATACTTGTCGAGCACGTCGCGAATGGTGAAGAAGTTGTTCAACGACTTGGACATCTTCTCGCCATTGATACGGATCATGCCGCAATGCATCCACGCCTTGGCGTACTGCTTGCCGGTGGCCGCCTCGCTCTGGGCAATCTCGTTCTCGTGGTGCGGGAACTCCAGGTCGTTGCCGCCACCATGAATGTCGAAGCTCTCGCCCAGGCAGCAGGTCGACATCACCGAGCACTCGATGTGCCAGCCCGGACGGCCCGGGCCCCACGGCGATTCCCAGCTCGGCTCGCCGGGCTTGACGCCCTTCCACAGCACGAAGTCGAGCGGGTCCTGCTTGGCCTCGTCGACCTCGATGCGGGCACCGATGCGCAGGTCTTCGATCTTCTTGCGCGACAGCTTGCCGTAGCCGACGAACTTGCCGACGCGGTAGTACACGTCGCCATTGCCCGGCGCGTAGGCATAACCCTTGTCGATCAGGGTCTGGATCATCGCGTGCATGCCGGCGATGTGGTCGGTGGCACGCGGCTCCTGGTCCGGCGGCAGGATGTTCAGACGGCGCTCGTCCTCGTGCATCGCGTCGATCATGCGCGCGGTCAGCGCTTCGAACGATTCGCCGTTCTGGTTGGCGCGGTTGATGATCTTGTCGTCGATGTCGGTGATGTTGCGCACATAGGTCAGGTCGTAGCCGCTGTAGCGCAGCCAGCGCGTGACCAGGTCGAACGCGACCATGCTGCGCCCATGGCCCAGGTGGCAGAAGTCGTACACGGTCATGCCGCACACGTACATGCGAACCTTGTTGCCATCGAGCGGAACGAAAACTTCCTTGGTCTTGCTCAGGGTGTTGTAGATGCTTAGCACGTAGAGTTCCTTAGCTGCCCCACGAATCGCGCAGGGTCACGGTGCGGTTGAACACCGGCTTACCCGGCGTGGAGTCTTTCAGGTCGACGCAGAAGTAGCCTTCGCGCTCGAACTGGAAGCGGTCTTCGGGCTGGGCCTGGCCCAGCGAAGGTTCCGCACGACAACCGCTCAGCACCTGCAGCGAATCGGGATTGATGTTGTCAAGGAAGCTGCCGCCGTCGTCGGTCTTCTCGGGGTTGGCCGAACGGAACAGGCGGTCATACAGACGTACTTCGCACTCGACGCTGGCCGCGGCCGGCACCCAGTGGATCACACCCTTGACCTTGCGGCCCTCGGGGTTCTTGCCCAGGGTGTCGGGGTCGTACGAGCAGCGCAGCTCGACGATGTTGCCCTCGGCATCCTTGATCGCCTCGTCGGCGCGGATCACGTAGCTGCCACGCAGGCGCACTTCACCGGCCGGCTCCAGGCGCTTGTAGCCCTTGGGCGGCTCTTCCATGAAGTCGTCGCGGTCGATGTAGATCTCGCGGGCGAACGGCAGTGCACGCACGCCCATGTCTTCCTTGGGGTGACGCGGCAGTTCGAGCTGCTCGACCTGGCCTTCGGGGTAGTTGGTGATGACTACCTTCAGCGGGCGCAGTACGCACATGGCCCGTGGCGCGGTGCGGTCCAGGTCGTCACGGATGCTGAATTCGAGCATCGACATGTCGACCACGCCGTCGGAACGGTTGGTGCCGACCATCTCGCAGAAATTGCGGATAGACGCCGGGGTGTAGCCACGACGGCGGAAGCCCGACAGCGTGGACATGCGCGGGTCGTCCCAGCCCTGTACGTGCTGCTCGTCCACCAGTTGCTTGAGCTTGCGCTTGCTGGTGATGGTGTAGTTCAGGTTCAGGCGGCTGAACTCGTACTGGCGCGGCTTGCACGGCACCGGCAGGTGGTCGAGGAACCACTCGTACAACGGACGATGGCTTTCGAACTCCAGGGTGCAGATCGAGTGGGTGATGCCCTCGATGGCGTCCGACTGGCCATGGGTGAAGTCGTAGATCGGGTAGATGCACCAGGTGTCGCCGGTCTGGTGATGATGGGCATGGCGGATGCGGTACAGGATCGGGTCGCGCAGGTTCATGTTCGGCGAGGCCATGTCGATCTTGGCGCGCAGCACGCGCTCGCCATCCTGGAACTCGCCGGCCTTCATGCGCGCGAACAGGTCGAGGTTTTCCTCGACGCTGCGCTCGCGGAACGGGCTGTTCTTGCCCGGCTCGGTCAGGTTGCCGCGGTACTCGCGGGCCTGCTCCGGGGTCAGGTCGCACACATAGGCATTGCCCGACTTGATCAGGTCGACCGCCCACGCGTGCAACTGCTCGAAGTACTGCGAGGCATAGCGCACCGGGCCGGTCCACTCGAAGCCCAGCCACTTGACGTCACGCTGGATGGCGTCGATGTACTCCTGGTCCTCTTTGGCCGGGTTGGTGTCATCGAAGCGCAGGTGACAGGCACCGCCGAATTCCTGGGCCAGGCCGAAGTTCACGCAGATCGACTTGGCGTGACCAATGTGCAGGTAGCCGTTGGGCTCCGGCGGGAAACGGGTGACGATGCTGGTGTGCTTGCCCGAATCCAGGTCGGCCTGCACGATCGGACGCAGGAAGTTCACAGGGACGGCGGGCGCGCCTTTGGCAGCGGCGTTGGGAGCGTTGTCAGCGGTGGGCTTGCTCATAGGATCCTTGAAATACCGGTACACGGCCCGGGTAGGCCGACTGAATCAAAGCGCTTATCATAGCCCAAGCGCCCGAGCTGCCGACAGGGCAGCGCCGACAAACTGGCGCTATATTCGGCTGGCCGGGCAAAAAAACTGCCGTGACGTGCGTATCGTGGCCTGTAAACTGTGCGTCAGGGTTACTACGCGATCCTGCGCACCCATTTCTTGAATGCCTGAAAAGCGAGAATTTGAGCATGACCCAAGTCAAACTGACCACCAATCACGGTGACATCGTCATCGAGCTGAACGCCGAGAAAGCCCCGATCACCGTGGCCAACTTCATCGAGTACGTCAAAGCCGGTCACTACGAGAACACCGTGTTCCACCGCGTCATCGGCAACTTCATGATCCAGGGCGGCGGTTTCGAGCCGGGCATGAAAGAGAAGAAAGACAAGCGCCCGAGCATCCAGAACGAAGCCGACAACGGCCTGAGCAACGACAAGTACACCATCGCCATGGCCCGTACCATGGAGCCGCATTCGGCCTCGGCGCAGTTCTTCATCAACGTCGCCGACAACAGCTTCCTCAACCACAGCGGCAAGAACGTGCAGGGCTGGGGTTATGCAGTGTTCGGCAAAGTCACCGAAGGCACCGACGTGGTCGACAAGATCAAGGCCGTTGCCACCGGTTCCAAAGCCGGCCACCAGGACGTGCCAGCCGAAGACGTGATCATCGAGAAAGCCGAGATCATTGGGTGATACTGCTGATCTCCGATCTGCACCTGCAAGAAGAACGCCCGGACATTACCCGGGCGTTTCTTGATCTGCTGGCCACCCGTGCCCGCAGCGCGCAAGCGCTGTACATTCTCGGGGACTTTTTCGAGGCCTGGATCGGCGACGACGCCATGACGCCCTACCAGGCGTCGATCTGCCAGGCCTTGCGTGCGCTGAGCGACACGGGCACCCAGGTGTTCCTGATGCACGGCAACCGCGACTTCCTCATCGGCCAGGCGTTCTGCAAGGCCGCAGGCGCCACCCTGCTACCCGACCCCAGCGTGGTCGAGCTGGGCGGCGAGCCGGTGCTGCTGATGCATGGCGACAGCCTGTGCACCCGTGACGAAGGCTACATGAAGCTGCGCCGTTACCTGCGCAACCCCGTGAGCCTGTGGGTGCTGCGCCACCTGCCGTTGCGCACGCGGCACAAGCTTGCGCGCAAGCTGCGCAGCGAAAGCCGCGCGCAGACGCGCATGAAGGCCAATGACATTGTCGATGTGACGCCCGAGGAGGTACCGCGGGTGATGCAGCAGCATGGCGTGCGCACCCTGGTGCATGGGCACACCCATCGCCCGGCGATCCACAAGCTGATGGTGGGCGATGCGCCGGCGCGGCGTATCGTGCTGGGCGACTGGGATCGCCAGGGGTGGGCGCTGCAGGTGGATGAACAAGGGTTCCAGCTGGCCCCCTTCGACTTTGCCTGACCCCTTCGCCGGCAAGGCCGGCTCCTACAGGTTTTGCGTAATCCTGTAGGAGCCGGCCTTGCC
>NZ_JASCPN010000125.1:0-4362 GCF_029960155.1 Pseudomonas sp. PS01300
GCCTCACCCGCATCGTCTGCAGCGGCGAGGCCCTGCCGGTGGACGCGCAGCAGCAGGTGTTCGCCAAGTTGCCGAACGCCGGCCTGTACAACCTGTATGGCCCTACCGAAGCCGCCATCGACGTGACCCACTGGACCTGCCGCGACGAAGGTCGCAACAGCGTGCCGATCGGCCAGCCGATCGCCAACCTGGGCGCGTACGTGCTCAGTGCCGACCTGCTGCCGTTGCCGGCGGGTGCCACCGGCGAGTTGTACCTGACCGGTGCAGGCCTGGCGCGCGGTTACCACCGCCGTGCCGCGCTGACCGCCGAGCGCTTCGTCGCCAGCCCGTTCGGCGCCGGCCAGCGCCTGTACCGTACCGGTGACCTGGCACGCCAACGCGCCGACGGCGTGATCGACTACATGGGGCGAGTCGACCACCAGGTGAAGATCCGCGGCCTGCGTATCGAACTCGGTGAAATCGAAGCGCACCTGCTCGAACTGAACTGCGTTCGCGAGGCCAGCGTGCTGGCCGTTGAAGCAGGCAGCGGCCTGCAACTGGCCGCCTACCTGGTGGCCAGTGACGCCACCCTGGCGTCGGCCAGCAGTGCGCAGCAGGCGCAATGGCGCGATGCTGTTCGCCAGCAGTTGCTGACCGGTTTGCCCGACTACATGGTGCCAACCCACCTGATACTGCTGGAACAACTGCCGCTGAGCCCGAACGGCAAGCTCGATCGCAAGGCTCTGCCCGGCATCGGCGACGCAGCCACGCGCAGCGAGCATGTCGCTGCCTCCAACCCACTGGAACAGCAACTGGCCGCTATCTGGCAGGCGGTACTCAAGCTTGATCGCGTGGGCGTTACCGACAACTTCTTCGAACTGGGCGGCGACTCGATCATCTCGATCCAGGTCGTCAGTCGCGCCCGTCAGGCCGGTATCCGCTTCACTCCCAAGGCGCTGTTCGAACACCAGACCATCCAGCGCCTGGCCACGGTTGCCCAGACCAGCGATGCACGCTCGGTTGTCGACCAATCGCCCTTGCAGGGCGAAACGGCATTGCTGCCGATCCAGCAGATGTTCTTCGAACTGCCGATGCCCGAGCGGCATCACTGGAACCAGGCCGTACTGCTCAAGGCCAACGCCAGGCTTGATGCGGCGGCGCTGCATCAGGCCCTGCAAAGCCTGGTGCTGCACCACGACGCCTTGCGCCTGCAGTTCACCGAAACCGCCAGCGGCTGGACCGGCGAGTACCGTTCGCAAGCGGCCCAGCGCGAAGCCTGGGCACACACACCGCTGCTGTGGCAACACACAGTCAGTGATGCGCATGCGCTACAAGCGCTGGCCGAATCGGCGCAGCGTAGCCTGGACCTGGAAGGCGGCCTGGTCCGTGCGCTGCTTGCCGAGCTCGCCGATGGCAGCCAGCGCCTGTTGCTGGTGATTCACCACCTGGCGGTCGATGGCGTGTCGTGGCGCATTCTCTTCGAAGACCTGCAGGCAGCATACCGCCGTGCAGTGGCCGGGCACGCTGTCGAACTGCCCGCCAGGACCCGCTCGCTGCGTGCCTGGGCCGAACAGTTGCAGGCGTTCGCCAGGCACACCGGGCAGAACCAGGAACTCGCCTACTGGCAGCAGTTGCACGGAGCGAGCAATGACCTGCCCTGCGACCGTGCAGCCGATCGCCTGATCAACCGCAACAGCAACAGTGTGCAGGTCGTGCTGGACAAGCAACGCACCCGCCAGTTGCTGCAACAGGCACCGGCGGCGTATCGCACCCAGGTCAACGACCTGCTGCTCAGCGCGCTGGCGCAGGTCATCACGCGCTGGAGCGGTCACGACGACCTGCTGCTGCAACTCGAAGGGCATGGCCGCGAGGAGCTGTTCGAAGACATGGACCTGACCCGTACCGTCGGCTGGTTCACCAGCCTGTTCCCGGTACGCCTGACCCCGGCCAGTACGCTGGGTGGCACGATCAAGCAGATCAAGGAGCAACTGCGCGCCATCCCCAACAAGGGCATCGGCTTCGGCGCCTTGCGCTACCTGGGCGATGCACAGACGCAACAGACCATGCAGCAACTGCCTGTGCCGCGCCTGACGTTCAATTACCTGGGCCAGCTTGATGGCACCTTCGACAGTGACGAGGGTGCGCTGTTTGCCCCCGCTGCAGAAAGCGCAGGTATCGGGCAGAGCCTGGACGCCCCGCAGAGCAACTGGCTGACCCTCAACTGCCAGGTGTTTGCCGGTGAACTGAGCCTGACCTGGGGCTACAACAGCGCAATGTACGATGCATCGACCATTGAAGGGCTGGCCGAAGATTACCTGCATTCGCTGAGCCGCCTGATCGAGCACTGCCTGCAGGCCGACCACCACGGCCTGACGCCGTCGGACGTGCCTCTGGCCCGTTTGAGCCAGGCGCAGCTCGATGCACTGCCCCTTTCGGCCCAGCAGGTTGAAACGCTGTACCCGCTGGCCCCGATGCAACAGGGCATGCTGTTTCACACCCTTTACCAGCAACAAGCAGGCGACTACATCAATCAGATGCGCCTGGACGTACGCGGCCTGGATGCAGAACGCTTCCGGGCCGCGTGGCAGGCCACCGTGGATGCCCATGACATCCTGCGCAGCGGATTCCTCTGGCAGGGCCAGCTCGACGAGCCGCTGCAAGTGGTGCACAAGCGAGTCGAACTGCCGTTCAGCGTACTGGACTGGCGCGAGCGCCAGGGTTGCAGCGCAGCGCTGGACACCCTGGCTGGCGAAGAGCTGATGCAGCCGTTCGACCTGCAGCAACCACCATTGCTGCGCCTGTTCATGGTCCGCACCGGCGAGGACAGCCATCACCTCATCTACACCCACCATCACATCCTGATGGATGGCTGGAGCAACTCGCAGATGATGGGTGAGGTGATGCAGCGCTACCATGGCCAGCGCGTGCCCCAGTCCAGCGGTCGCTACAGCGATTACATCGCCTGGCTGCAACAGCAGGACCCGGCACTGAGCGAGACGTTCTGGAAAGCCCAGGTACAGACCCTCGATGCGCCCACTCGGCTTGCAGCGGCCATCACTGCGCAACGCTCACCGGGGTCCGGCCACGCACACCTCGAAGCCGCGCTCGAACAGGCCGACACTGCCCGGCTCGAGACCTTTGCCCGCCAGCAGAAGGTGACCCCCAACACACTGGTTCAGGCAGCCTGGCTGATCGTGCTGCAGCGTTACTGCGCGCAGGCGACGGTCTGCTTCGGTGCCACCGTCTCCGGTCGCCCGGCGGAGCTCAGCGGGGTGGAACAGCAACTGGGGCTGTTCATCAACACCTTGCCAGTGGTCGCCACGCCGCTGCCCGAGCTCAGCGTCGGCCAATGGCTGCAGCAGGTGCAGGCGCAGAACCTGAGCTTGCGAGAACATGAACACACCCCGTTGTTCGAGATTCAACGCTTGGCCGGCAAGAACGCCGAAAGCCTGTTCGACACCCTTCTGGTGTTCGAGAACTATCCGATTTCGCAAGCCCTGGAACAGACGCCAAGCACAACACTGCACTTTGGCAGCATCCGTACCCATGAGCAGACCAACTATCCCTTGACCTTGATGGTCGGCTTCGGCGCGATGCTGACCTTGCAGGCAAGTTACGACCAGGCGCATTTCGATACCGCCACGGTCGAGAAGCTCGCTCACTCGCTGCTCAGGCTGCTGAGGGCGATGCTCGACTCGCCAGACCAGGCCATCGGCGACCTGGTGATGCTTGCACCGCAGGAACAGCACACCGTACTGCTCGACTGGAACCTGACATCGACCCACTACCCACTCGAGCAACCGGTTCATCAATTGATCGAGGCGCAGGTCGAACAGACACCGAACGCGCCGGCACTGGTGTTCGGCGAACAGCACCTGAGCTATGCCGAACTCAACAGCCGTGCCAACCAGCTCGCCCATGCGCTGATTGCACGCGGTGTTGGCCCCGACGTGCTGGTCGGCATCGCCATGGAACGCAGCATCGAGATGGTCGTCGCCCTGCTGGCGACCCTCAAGGCCGGTGGCGCCTACGTGCCGCTGGACCCGGAATACCCGCGCGAGCGCCTGGGCTACCTGTTCGACGACAGCGGCATCGCCCTGCTGCTGACCCAGCAGCACCTGCTGGCACAGTTGCCGGTGCCCGAAGGCCTACCGCTGCTCGCCCTGGACACGCTGGACCTGAGCGAGCACGCCCAGAGCAACCCGGACATTGCCCTGCACCCGGAGAACCTGGCCTACGTCATCTACACCTCCGGTTCCACCGGCAATCCCAAGGGCGCCGGCAACCGCCACAGCGCACTCACCAACCGCCTGTGCTGGATGCAGCAGGCCTACGCCCTGGACGCCAGCGACACGGTACTGCAGAAGACCCCGTTCAGCTTCG
>NZ_JASCPN010000126.1:0-3607 GCF_029960155.1 Pseudomonas sp. PS01300
GGGCGTCTTGAACGCGGACGATGCCACGCTCGATACGACCGGTAACAACGGTACCACGACCCGAGATCGAGAATACGTCTTCGATTGGCATCAGGAACGGCTTGTCGATAGCGCGCTCAGGCTCTGGAATGTAGCTATCCAGGGTTTCGACCAGACGCTTGACAGCGGTGGTGCCCATTTCGTTATCGTCTTTGCCTTCCAGCGCCATACGAGCCGAACCAATGATGATCGGGGTATCGTCGCCTGGGAAATCATAGGTGGACAGCAGGTCGCGAACTTCCATCTCGACCAGCTCCAGCAGCTCAGCGTCGTCTACCAGGTCAGCCTTGTTCAGGAAGACCACGATGTACGGAACGCCAACCTGACGGGACAGCAGGATGTGCTCACGGGTTTGCGGCATCGGACCATCAGCGGCCGAGCAAACCAGGATAGCGCCATCCATCTGAGCAGCACCGGTAATCATGTTTTTTACATAGTCGGCGTGACCCGGGCAGTCAACGTGCGCATAGTGACGAATGTTCGAGTCATACTCGACGTGCGCAGTATTGATGGTGATGCCACGTGCTTTTTCTTCCGGGGCGCTGTCGATCTTGTCGAAGTCAACCTTGGCAGAACCGAAAACCTCGGAGCAAACGCGAGTCAGCGCGGCGGTCAACGTCGTCTTACCATGGTCAACGTGACCAATGGTGCCGACGTTCACGTGCGGCTTGTTACGTTCGAACTTTTCCTTAGCCATCGAGACTGTCCCCCGGTAGAAGTAATAAGCAGATCAAACCGACCATTAAAACAAAGGCAGATATTTTCATATCTGCCTTGTCATATGGAGCTCTTGAGCGGATTTGAACCGCTGACCTCACCCTTACCAAGGGTGTGCTCTACCAACTGAGCTACAAGAGCGTAACACTGTGCAACAACAGCAAACCTGGAGCGGGTAGCGGGAATCGAACCCGCATCATCAGCTTGGAAGGCTGAGGTTCTACCACTAAACTATACCCGCGGAGCTTGCAGCTCTCGCTAAACTGGTGGAGGGAGAAGGATTCGAACCTTCGAAGTCGTAGACGTCAGATTTACAGTCTGATCCCTTTGGCCGCTCGGGAACCCCTCCAATGTGGCCGGCATTTTCTACTCTTGCCGTCCTGCTGTCAAGCTTTTTCTCATTAAAATCTTGAGGTTAGCTACTTTGACAACTGCTTCACTGCGTTACCACCTAGTGGTCATCGCTGTGGAGCGGGCGCCATTCTATGCAAACTATTCGATAGTTGCAACGCCTTCGCACAACATTATTTTATCTTTTAAGTCTTTGAAATCATGGGAAAGTCCGGCGAGCACCGTTGCGTCCAGCAAGCGACGGCTTTCAGGCGCTATCTGCAGCCACCACCCCTGACTGTCGGGCAGCCTCCCCACTACCTTGCGCGCCCGGATATCCAGGCTGATCAGACGCTGACGAAGGCTATTCAGTAGCTCGGGGCTAGCCAATGCCCCAAGGTAGAGACACTCATCGTCCTTCTGCGATGGCGCCTCGCGAGACTCGCTGAGTAGACGAATACCCTGCTGACTTCCCTTGTAGAGCGACAGCGATGTCACCTCTTTCGCCCTCAACGGTGCCTCCTGCTGGTGCCAGACGTAGTAGACGACATTGAGGACCAGCAATAACAGAAACAACCAGCGCATACACACCTCACTCCAGCGGACAGGCCATCGCCAGGCCTACGAACACCAGGTCGGGAACGATTCGGGCTTGCGGTACCACCTGGTGCAACAGGCCTGCGTCGCCACCGGTAATGAACAGGGTAAAATCCTCACCCCACAATGAGCGCGCCTGCTCGAGCTGAGTCAACACAAATCCATGCAGCATGAGCGTACAGCCGCGCTCTACCGCCTCGACGGTAGAGCGCCCAGGCTGCAGACTCGACAATGCACGCTCGGCGGACTCGTCGTCATAGCGGATACGCCGGGTATGGGTACGCAATTGATTGCGCATCAATGGCATGCCAGGGCAGATGAAACCTCCCAGGTGTTCCCCCTGCGCCGATACGAAATCCGATGTGACAGCAGTTCCCAGATCGATGACCACGCATGCCCTTCTGGCCAGATGGTACCCGCCGAGCAAAGCCAGCCACCGATCGAGCCCAAGACGCTCGTAATCGTCATAGCCATTGGTAACCCCGGCCAATGCAGTTGCCGAGCGCGCGCGCACTATCGACAGCCCGAACGCCTTCACCAGGGCATCACCAAGATGATCGGTCTCTTCTTCTGTACGTACACTGACCAGGCGGCAACGGGCCGGGGTATCGCCCGCAAGCGCCTCAACAGCCTCGATCAGCGCCTGGTTGGTATCGACGATGCCGCCACCAACAACCGATGCGTCGGTGCGGATAACCCGCCACTTGATAAAACTGTTACCGCAATCGAGCTCAAGAATCATCGCGCAACCTCAAACTGAGCTCACCACCACTAAAGCTCTTCTCAACACCTTCGACCTGAAGACGCAGCGCGCCCTGACGATCGATACCGAGCACAACGCCGTCGACCCTGGTGACGCCGGCTATCAACGATACTGCACACCCCTGCCACAGGTGCCCTTGCTCCCACTCCGCCTGCAAGTCGGTAAAACCCGACTGACGATGTCGCTCCAGGTAAACCTGCAGATTCTCATTGAGCAGCGCAACCAGCTGGTTGCGATCAACCTGCTGCCCTGTCTCGAGCCGGACGGATGTCCATGCCTGATCGACCTCGCTGTTGGTCTGCATATTCACGTTCACACCAATACCCAGCACCACATGACAGACATCAGCGGGATCCCCCACAAGCTCAAGAAGAATACCTGCGATCTTGCGACCGTTGGCCAGCACATCATTTGGCCACTTCAAGCCCGCAGCATTCACTCCGACGGACTGAAGGGTACGCATGACCGCCAAACCCACCACAAGGCTCAGGCCTTCCAGTTGCCGCATGCCACCGTCGATACGCAGCACCAGGCTGTAATAGAGATTCTGCGCAAAGGGGCTTGACCAGTTTCTGCCACGGCGACCGCGCCCTGCGCTCTGATGCTCAGCCAGAACCAGAAAGGGTGCCTGGCGACCGGCACTGATCGCGCGCAACGCTTCGGCATTTGTCGAGTCAATCTCTTCATGGATGTGCATTGGCCAGAGCCGGCCTGTACCGGCACTCTCGATGGCGCTGACGTCCAACAGCGACAAAGGCGCAGCCAGCCTGTAGCCCCGCCCTCGCACCTTGTACACCGGCAGACTCAATTCAGCCTCGAGATGCTGCAATTGCTTCCACACGGCGCTGCGGCTGATGCCCAGGGCAGCACCCAAGGCCTCGCCGGAATGGAATCGACCATCCTTGAGGAGTTTCAACAACTTCAGCATGCCAATCTCGACTCACAATGAGGCACGCATGATAGCTATGCGCTGAAGGATTGCATACCTGTTGTAGGACGCGTCCTTACGGAGAAATAGCTGCGTGATCGCAGCTTTTTCGGCCCACAAAGACAAAACCCCTACCTGCAGATGCAGATAGGGGTTTCGGAATTTAATCTTGACGATGACCTACTCTCACATGGGGAAACCCCACACTACCATCGGCGATGCATCGTTTCACT
>NZ_JASCPN010000127.1:0-3546 GCF_029960155.1 Pseudomonas sp. PS01300
CTCCCACAGGTACGGCGCTGGTTTCGAGAACGGCGCTGTACCTGTGGGAGCGGGCTTGACCCGCGATAAGGCCCGCAAGCCCGACCTCAGTTCGAACAGGCGGTGGCAACGGGAGATGCCTGTTACCTGGTATGGCCGGTGGGCAGTGCGTGGCGCGAGAGCATCGAGCGGCTACGGGTGTACCTGCTGGGGCAGTTGCCGGCCTGAAAACTTCGCGGGGCAAGCCCGCTCCCACAGGTACGGCGCTGGTTTCGAGAACGGCGCTGTACCTGTGGGAGCGGGCTTGACCCGCGACAAGGCCCTCAAGCCCGACCTCAGTTCGAGCAGGCGGTGGCAACGGGGGATGCCTACTACCTGGTGTGGCCGGTAGGCAATGCGTGGCGCAAGAGCATCGAGCGGCTACGGGTGTACCTGCTGGGGCAGTTGCCGGCCTGAAAAACTTCGCGGATCAAGCCCGCTCCCACAGGTACGGCGCTGGTTTCAAGAACGGCGCTGTACCTGTGGGAGCGGGCTTGACCCGCGATAAGGCCCGCAAGAGCGACCTCAGAACCGCGTCGTGGCACTCACCCCGAACGTCCTGCGATCCCCCCGCGCATCCCACGCCACATCGAACGGCAGCGGCACGCTGTCGGTCTTGTACTGCTTGTCGGTGAGGTTGTTCACGTAGGCGGTGAAGTCCAGGTCATACTGCCCGCCCACATGGTACGTGGCGCTGGCATTGCCCAGTGTGTAGCCACCCTGCGACACGCTGTGGTCGGCCTGCGCGGTGGGCAGAAAGAAGATCCGGCTCTGGTAGCGCCAGTCGGTGCCCAGGGTGATGTCGTCGCCGTTCTCCAGCGCAATGCGATAACTGCCCCCCACCGCCAGCGTGCGCGACGGCGAACGTGCAATGCGGTTGCCCGAGTAGTCCACACCCCCCGACTCGAAGTCCTGCAACTCGGTATGCAGCAGCCCCAGCGAGCCATGCAGTTCCAGGTTGGCCAAGGGCAGCGCCTGCAACTCGAACTCGGCACCGCGTATCACGCCCTGGCCGCTGTTGGTCAGCAACGACACCACCTGCCCGTTGCGCACCGACACCGCGTTCACCTGGATGTCCGAATAGTCGTAGTAGAACACGTTGGCGTTGGCGATCAGGCGCTCGTCGAACCACTCGCTCTTGACCCCCAGTTCGTAGGCGTCGACGTTCTCCGGCGCCACCACCGAGGCCTCGGCCTGCACCTGCGCCCCGCCGCTGAAGCCGCCGGAACGAAAGCCCTTGGCATAACGAAAGTACACCCGCGCGTTGTCGTTGAGCTGGTATTCGGGGGTGAAGTCGTAGGTCAGCTTGTTCCAGGTGCGTTTCTCGTCCTGCACCACCGTGGTCGCCAGCGGCCCGCTGTAATGCTTCCACCAGTCGTTGCGGTTGCTGAAGTCGACACTGGCAGCATCCGGCGCGGCCACCCGGCGCAGGTCGATGTCCTTGGTTTCGCGGGTCCAGCGCAGGCCGGCGGTGAAGCTCAGGTCGTCGGTGGCCTGCCAGGTGCTGCTGCCGAACAGCGCGAAGCTGTCGGTCTTCTGGTCGATGTCGGTACGCCCGAAGTCGGCCACGCCGAAGGCCTGGTTGTAGGCTTCGGGGAACAGCGCGTTGCTGTTGTGGCTGTCGAGCTGTTCGTGGAACAGGTGGGTGCCGACGATCCAGCTCACCGGCTGGTTCTTCGCCGACGACAGGCGCAGCTCCTGCGACACCTGCTTCCAGCGGTCGTCGTTAGAGCCACGGCCGAACTCGTAGATGCTCATGTTCGGGCTCTGGGCCTTTTCGTGCACGTCGTCGAAGGCGGTGATCGAGTCCAGCTGCAGCTCGCCCAGGTCCCACTTGAGCGCCAGTTGCAGGCCGTTGTGCTCGATGCGGTCATCGGCCTTGCCGGTGAAGGCGACCTTGTCGGAGGCAGGCTTGGGCGCGGGCCCGAACAGCGTGCTGCCGCCCGGCCCGGCACCCCAGGCGCGGGCCACGATACCTTGCCCCTTGTAGTCACGGGCGTGCAGCTGCAGGGTGGCCTGCAGGTCGTCGTTGACCTGGGCCAGCAGTTGCAGGCGCAGGGCCTGGTCGTGGATGTCGCCGGCGGTATGGCCATCGACCTCGTTCTTGAGCTGGCCGTCGCTGCTCTGGTCGATGAACGCCACCCGCGCGGCCAGGCGGTCCTTGACCAGGGTATCGCCGTAGGCACCTTCGTACAGGCGCGAATTGTAGTTGCCCAGGTCGAGCTTGAAGTAGCCGTTGGCGCCGTCTTCGAAGCTTGGCTTGCGCGACACGAAGTTGATCGCGCCACCGGTGGTGTTCTTGCCCCACAGCGTGCCTTGCGGGCCGCGCAGCACCTCGACGCGCTCCATGTCGTAGAGCGGGAAGCCGGTGGCCACGTGCGGGTCGATGTACACGTCATCGGTATAGATGCCCACCGGGTACACGGTGGTCGAGGCCATGTCGCCCGAGCCCATGCCGCGGATGTACCAGCGCGGGCGCTGGTGCCCGGCGAACTCGGGGGCGATGGCGTTGGGCACGTTCTGCAGGGCCTTGCCGGCACTGAAGCCGCCGCCGCTGCGGTCGATCTGGCGGTCACTGACCACCGAGATCGCCGAGGGTACGTCCTGTACCGATTCTTCGCGCTTCTGCGCGGTCACGGTGACGGTGGGCAAGGCGTCGGCGGGCGGTGCGGCGGCCAGGACGGCGGCGCCGTGCAACGTGGCGGCAACGGCCAGGGCAAGGGGTAGATAGGCGGTAGGGGCAGGCATGGCGGGGGTTCCGATGAGTCAGGGTAAGCGGACTATCGCAAGCGGCGTGCCAATGAGACATGTACTTGATTTATATGAGTTTTATGGATAAACAGCGAGCGTACTGCTGGCCAGGCAACAGTGAGGCAGCAGTGGGTTGTGTGCCAGGCATCAGGGCCTGTTCACCGGCAAAATGCTGCCCTGCGACAACGCCTTGATTTAAGGTAGGCGCTTGCTGCCACCCACCAGGAGCCTGCCGATGATCCGCCCCGCCACCGCCCACGACGTTGCACCTGTACAGGCACTGATCGAGGCTGCCTATGCGCTGTACATTCCACGCATCGGTGCCAAACCGGGGCCGATGCTGGAGGATTACGCCGCGCTGATCGCCCAGGGTCGGGTCGAGGTATTCGAAGAGCAAGGTCGGGTGCTCGGTGTGCTGGTGCTGATCGCCCAGGCCGATGGCCTGTTGCTCGACAATGTCGCGGTAAGCCCGGCCGCTCAGGGCCGCGGGCTGGGGCGACAACTGATGGCGCATGCCGAAGCGCGTGCCCGGCAGTTGGGGCTGGAGGTGGTGCGGCTGTACACCAATGAAGCGATGAGCGAAAACCTGGGGCTGTATGAGCGGCTGGGTTATCGCGAAACCCACAGGGCCGTGCAGGCGGGGTTTCGGCGGGTGTTCATGGAGAAGCGGCTGGGCGGCTGAAGTGCTTGGCCGGCAAGGCCGACGCCTACAGGCGTAGCGCTGAACCTGTAGGCCCCCGCCGTGCCGGCGAAGGGGTGTGTCAGTCATACAGCCGG
>NZ_JASCPN010000128.1:0-3219 GCF_029960155.1 Pseudomonas sp. PS01300
CCTTCACCGGCAAGGCCGGCTCCTACAACAATCCCTGTAGGAGCCGGCCTTGCCGGCGAAGGGGCCCTCTTTGTTTCAGTTGGCCCAGGGCGCCTTGCGCGGCTCATCCAGTTGCACCAGGTAGCCGCTGCCGCCCAGTTGGCTCATCTGCTGACGAATCCACGCCGCCCGTCGCGCCACATAGCTGCTGGGCCGGCTTGCGCTCCAGTTGCGCGGGCTGGGCAGTACCGCCGCCAACAGGCTGGCCTGCTGGCGCGTCAGCTTGCTCGCATCGGTACCGAAGTGATGGCGGGCCGCTGCCTGGGCGCCGAATACGCCGTCATCCCACTCGGCGCTGTTGAGGTACACCTCCAGGATGCGCTCCTTGGACCACAGCAGCTCGATCAGTGCGGTAAACCATGCCTCCAGCCCTTTGCGCAGCCAACTGCGGCCTGCCCACAGGAACTGGTTCTTGGCCACCTGCTGACTCAGCGTGCTGGCGCCGCGAAGCGTGCCACCACGCTCGTTGTGTGCCAGTGCGGCCTGGATGGCATTGAAGTCGAAACCCCAGTGCCCGGCGAACTTCTGGTCCTCGCCGGCAATCACCGCCACCTTCAGTTCATCGGAGATCTCGCCCCATGGGCGCCAGTCGCGTTGCAGGTCGATGGGTTGGCCGTCGACCCACGATTCCACCTTGCGCTCGACCATCAGCATGGTGCCCGGCGGCGGTACCCAGCGAAACAGCAGCACCAGCAACACGCTGGCAACGGCGAACCAGAGCAGGGCGCGGGTGAGGCGGCGGATCAGGGATGAAAGCATAGAGATGGCTTGGCCGAACCGAATGAGCGGGCCATTATACAGACCCTGTGCCCCCAAGGAGTCTTGCGCATGCTTCGCAGCTTTCTGTTGCTCGCCGCCTTTTTCGGCTTTACCGGCGTGGCCCTCGGTGCCTTCGCCGCCCATGGCCTCAAGGGCCGCCTGAGCCAGGAGTACCTGGCGATCTTCCATACCGGCGTCACCTACCAGCTGGTGCACGCCCTGGCCCTGCTGGGCGTGGCAGTGCTCTGGGCGCACCTGCCCGGGCGACTCACGGCCTGGGCCGGTGGTCTGTTCTGCCTGGGCATCGTGCTGTTTTCCGGTAGCCTGTACCTGTTGACCCTGAGTGGCATCGGCAAGCTCGGCATCATCACCCCTTTTGGCGGCCTGGCCTTCCTCGGCGGCTGGCTGTGCCTGGGCCTGGCGGCCTGGCGCCTGGGTTGACCCGCGGGTCCGGATCGAGACGAATGGCGCCGCTTGGCCTTGGGTTCAGCCCCGGATAGGGGCTAGAATGCGGGCCCCTAAAAACAATGGCGGCCGTGCGCATGCGCATTCAACTGAACGGTGAACCTTTCGAATTGCCCGACGGCGAAAGCGTCGCGGCCCTGCTGACCCGGCTCGACCTCGCAGGTCGCCGGGTGGCGGTGGAGCTGAACCTGGACATCGTGCCGCGCAGCCAGCACGACGCCACCGCCCTGCGCGAAGGCGACCAGGTCGAGGTGGTTCACGCCATCGGCGGCGGCTAGGCCCACGCGCTTCACCTGCAAGTCCCTCAACCTTCAAGAGGATTACCGATGAGCAATGTTCGTAGCGACAAGCCCTTCACGCTGGCCGGTCGTACCTTCCAGTCGCGCCTGCTGGTCGGTACCGGCAAGTACCGCGACATGGAAGAAACCCGCCTGGCCATCGAGGCCTCGGGTGCCGAGATCGTCACCGTCGCCGTGCGCCGCACCAACCTGGGCCAGAACCCGGGCGAGCCGAACCTGCTCGACGTGCTGCCACCGGACCGCTACACCATCCTGCCGAACACCGCCGGCTGCTACGACGCGGTCGAGGCCGTGCGCACCTGCCGCCTGGCCCGCGAACTGCTCGACGGGCACAACCTGGTCAAGCTCGAAGTGCTGGCCGACCAGAAGACGCTGTTCCCCAACGTGATCGAAACCATCAAGGCCGCCGAAGTGCTGGTCAAGGACGGTTTCGACGTGATGGTCTACACCAGCGACGACCCGATCATCGCGCGTCAGCTGGCCGAAATCGGCTGCATCGCGGTCATGCCGCTGGCAGGCCTGATCGGTACGGGCCTGGGCATCTGCAACCCGTACAACCTGCGCATCATTCTCGAGGAATCGAAAGTGCCGGTGCTGGTCGATGCCGGTGTGGGTACCGCGTCGGACGCCACCATTGCCATGGAAATGGGCTGCGAGGCAGTGCTGATGAATTCCGCCATCGCCCATGCCGAACAACCGGTGATGATGGCCGAAGCCATGAAGCACGCCATCGTGGCAGGCCGCCTGGCCTACCTGGCCGGCCGCATGCCGAAAAAACTCTATGCCAGCGCCTCGTCGCCGCTGGATGGTCTGATCAAGTAAGAGCCCCTGATGACTGAATCGCAAGAATCGCCGATCACCGCCGAAGGCGAAGAACGCCAACACCGCCGCATCAAGAGTTTCGTGATGCGTGCCGGGCGCATGACCGAAGGCCAGCAGCGCGGCCTGGACCAGGGCGCGCCGCTGTTCGTGCTGCCACTGGCCGACAGCCCGGTGGATTACGACCAGGTGTTCGGCCGTTCGGCGCCGCGCACCCTGGAGATCGGCTTCGGCATGGGCCATTCCCTGCTGGAGATGGCTGCCGCCGCGCCCGAGCAGGACTTCATCGGTGTCGAAGTGCACCGCCCGGGCGTGGGCGCGCTGCTCAATGGCGTGCTGACCCAGGGCCTGCAGAACCTGCGGGTGTATGACTGCGATGCCATCGAAGTGCTGAACAAGTGCGTGGCCGACAACAGCCTGGACCGCCTGATGCTGTTCTTCCCGGACCCGTGGCACAAGAGCCGTCACCACAAGCGTCGCATCGTGCAGCCGGAATTTGCCGAGCTGGTGCGCAGCAAGCTGAAGGTGGGCGGCGTGTTCCACATGGCGACCGACTGGGAACCGTACGCCGAGTACATGCTGGAAGTGATGAATGTCGCGCCGGGGTACAGGAACCTGGCCGAAGACGGCAAGTGCGTACCTCGCCCTGCCGAGCGTCCGATCACCAAGTTCGAACGCCGTGGCGAGCGCCTGGGGCATGGGGTGTGGGATCTGAAGTTCGAAAAACTGGCCTGATTGCCGGTGAGCGCTGCGCGCTCGAATCGCGGGTCAAGCCCGCTCCCACAGGTACAGCGCTGACCTTGAAATCAGCGTAGTACCTGTGGGAGCGGGCTTGACC
>NZ_JASCPN010000129.1:0-3163 GCF_029960155.1 Pseudomonas sp. PS01300
CGACCTGGCCACGGGGCAGGGCGCCAGCGCGGGTTGACGGCCCTGCGGGCCTTTTTCGCGGGTCAAGCCCGCTCCCACAGGCGTTGTGGATAACCTTGTGGGAGCGGGCTTGACCCGCGATGGCGTTACTGCTGAATCAAGGCAACAACACCGTAGACCCCACCGTCCGCCGCGCCGACAACTCTGCCTGAGCCTTGGCCGCCTCGGCCAGCGGATAGCGCTGCTGGATATCCACAGCCAGCTTGCCGCTGGCGATCATTTCGAACAGCTCGTCGGCCATCGCCTGGGTGTTCTCGGCATTGTTGGCATAGCTGGCCAGCGTCGGCCGGGTCACATACAGCGAGCCCTTCTGCGCCAGGATCCCCAGGTTGACTCCGCTCACCGCGCCCGACGCATTGCCGAAGCTCACCATCAGCCCGCGCGGCGCCAGGCAGTCCAGCGAGGTCAGCCAGGTGTCCTGGCCCACGCCGTCGTACACCACCGGGCACTTCTTGCCGCCGGTCAGCTCCAGCACGCGCTGCGCCACGTCTTCACGGCTGTAGTCGATGGTTTCCCATGCACCCAGGGCCTTGGCCCGCGCCGCCTTCTCCGGCGAGCTCACGGTACCGATCAGCTTCACGCCCAGGGCCTTGGCCCACTGGCAGGCCAGCGAACCCACCCCACCGGCGGCGGCATGGAACAGCACCGTCTGGCCGGCCTGCAGCGCGTAGGTCTGGCGCAGCAGGTACTGCACGGTCAGGCCCTTGAGCATCACCGCGGCGGCCTGCTCGAAGCTGATGCTCTCGGGCAGCTTCACCAGGTTGGCTTCAGGCAGCGTGTGCACCTCGCTGTAGGCACCCTGCGGACCGCCAGCGTAGGCCACCCGATCGCCCACCTTGATCCGCGTCACGCCCTCGCCCACCGCCTCGACCACGCCGGCAGCTTCGGTGCCCAGGCCCGAGGGCAGTGCCGGCGGCGCGTACAGCCCGCTGCGGAAATAGGTGTCGATGAAGTTCAGACCAATGGCGTGGTTGCGCACGCGGACCTGTTGCGGGCCGGGCGCGGCGGGTTCGAAGTCGACCAGGGTCAATACCTCGGGGCCGCCATGCTGGCTGAACTGGATACGCTTGGCCATCTGCACTCTCCTGCTGGATCCGGGAAAACCCCTATCGGACGCCTTTGCTTGATCGCCGTCAACTGCGGGTGGCCTGCCGCCGGTGGTATGCTACGCGCCGAATTCAGCGCCGGCCCCCGCCTGGCCCGGCCCTAGCCCGTTTCCAAGGTGACCTGATGACTACCCGCACCGAGGCCGTGAAGGCCTACCTGCTCGACCTGCAAGACCGGATTTGCGCCGCCCTGGAAAGCGAAGACGGCGGCGCCCGCTTCGTCGAGGACGCCTGGGTACGCGAAGCCGGTGGCGGTGGGCGCACGCGGGTGATCGGCGAAGGCAACGTCATCGAAAAAGGCGGGGTCAACTTCTCGCACGTGTTCGGCAGCGGCCTGCCGCCGTCTGCCAGCGCGCACCGCCCCGAACTTGCTGGCCGTGGTTTCGAGGCGCTGGGGGTGTCGCTGGTGATCCATCCGCACAACCCCCATGTGCCGACCTCCCACGCCAACGTGCGCTTCTTCATTGCCGAGAAGGAAGGTGAAGAGGCGGTATGGTGGTTCGGCGGCGGCTTCGACCTCACGCCCTACTACGCCCACGAAGAAGACTGCATCCACTGGCACCGCGTGGCCGAGCAGGCCTGCGCACCGTTCGGCGCCGATGTGTACCCGCGCTACAAGGCCTGGTGCGACCGCTACTTCCACCTCAAGCACCGGGGCGAGCCGCGGGGCATCGGCGGCTTGTTCTTCGACGACCTGAACGAGTGGGACTTCGACACCTGCTTCGCCTTCATCCGCGCCATCGGCGATGCCTACGTCGAGGCCTACCTGCCCATCGTGCAACGGCGCAAGGCGCAGCCGTACACCGCCCAGCAGCGTGAATTCCAAGAGTTCCGCCGCGGGCGCTACGTGGAATTCAACCTGGTGTACGACCGTGGCACCCTGTTCGGCCTGCAATCGGGCGGCCGTACCGAGTCGATCCTGATGTCGCTGCCTCCGCAGGTGCGCTGGGGCTATGACTGGAAGGCTGCGCCGGGCAGTGAAGAAGCACGCCTGACCGAGTACTTCCTGCAGGACCGCGACTGGCTGGGCCTGGACAAGGCCGCTCACTGAACCCATTGTGGATAACGTGCCCGATTCGCCGGGCGGACTCAGGAAACGCGTCATGGACCAGTACGTTGTATTCGGCAACCCGATCGGCCACAGCAAGTCGCCGCTGATTCACCGGCTGTTCGCCGACCAGACCGGCCAGCAGCTGGAGTACAACACCCTGCTGGCGCCGCTGGACGACTTCAGCATGTGCGCGCTGGGCTTCTTCAAGCAGGGCAGTGGCGCCAACGTCACCGTGCCCTTCAAGGAGGAAGCCTACCGCCTGGTGGGTGACGGCCTGACCGCACGCGCCTGGCGAGCCGGGGCGGTGAACACGCTGACCCGGCTGCCCGACGGCAGCCTGCAGGGCGACAACACCGACGGTGCCGGCCTGGTGCGCGACCTCACGGTGAATGCCGGGGTCGAGCTCAAGGGCAAGCGCATCCTGCTGCTGGGGGCCGGTGGCGCGGTGCGCGGGGTGCTCGAGCCGTTGCTGGCGCATGAGCCTGCGTCGCTGGTGATTGCCAACCGTACGGTAGAAAAGGCCGAGCAGCTGGCCCGCGAGTTCGACGACCTGGGGCCGGTGGCCGCCAGCGGCTTCAGCTGGCTGGAAGAGCCGGTGGACCTGATCATCAATGCCACCTCGGCGAGCCTGGCCGGCGAGATGCCGCCGATTGCCGCGAGCCTGATCGAACCGGGCGTGACCGTGTGCTACGACATGATGTATGCCAAGGAGCCCACGCCGTTCTGTCGCTGGGCCACCGAGCACGGTGCGGCCAAGGTGCTGGACGGGCTGGGAATGCTGGCTGAGCAGGCGGCGGAGGCGTTCTTCATCTGGCGCGGGGTGCGCCCGGACACCGGGCCGGTGCTCGATGAGCTGCGCCGGCAGCTGGCGCGGGGCTAGAACGCGGCGCTGCCTTCGCCGGCAAGGCCGGCCCCTGTAGGCGCCGGCCTTGCCGGCGAAGGGCGCAACTCAATCCTCAAACTGGAC